>JAOPZU010000042.1 GCA_025963955.1 Solirubrobacterales bacterium | reverse complement strand
GTTCGCCAGCCCGCCGAGCGCCGCGGGCAGCGCGGCGACCGCGGCGTCCACCGCGGCGGCGTCCGACAGGTCGCAGGCGCGGGCGTCGATGCCGTCCGGGCCCTCCGCGCGCAGGTCCAGCCCGACGACCGGGATCCCGTCCGCCAGCAGCCTCTCGGCCAACGCCAGGCCGATGCCGGACGCACACCCGGTGACGAGCACGGGCGCCGGAGCGGACGCCTCAGACACCGAGCACCGCCTTGGTCTCCACGAACTCCTCCAGGCCGAAGCGGCCGAGCTCCCGCCCAAGGCCGCTGAGTCCGTAGCCGCCGAAGGGCGCGCCGAGGGCGTCGCGGGCGCTGACCCCGCCGACCTTCACCTGGCCGGCGCGCAGCCGGCCGGCGACGTCCCGGGCCCGGCCGGGATCGGCGGTGAAGAGCTCGGCGGAGAGCCCGTATTCGGTGGCGTTCGCGAGCCGGACCGCGTCGTCGTCCCCGTCGTGCGCGAGCAGCGCGAGCACGGGCCCGAAGACCTCCTCGTGGTGGATCCGCATGTCCTCGGTGACACCGGCCAGGACGGTGGGGGCGACCCAGAAGCCGTGCTCCGGGACGCCGGCCGGCTGGGCGCTGCCGCCGTGGACGGCCTGCGCCCCCGCCGCGATCGCGCCGTCGATGTGCGCGCGGATCCGCTCGCGCGCGGCGGCGCTGATGACGGGCCCCATCGTGCTGTCCGGGTCCAGCGCCGGGCCGACGCGCAGCACGGCCGCAGCGTCGGCGGCGATCTCGGCCGCCGCGCGGGCGTGCGCGCGCGGGACCAGCAGCCGGGTCGGCGCGTTGCAGGCCTGGCCGCTGTTGAAGCAGCAGCGGGTGACGGTGAAGCGGACGGCGGCCTCCAGGTCGGCGTCGTCCAGGACGACGCTCGGGGACTTGCCGCCGAGCTCCAGGCACGCCCGCTTGACCGCGGCCCCCGCGATCGCGCCGATCCGCCGTCCGGCCGCCACGGACCCGGTCAGGGAGATCACGTCGACGCCCGGATGGCCGACGAGCGCCTCGCCCGTCAGGGGCCCCGTGCCGTGGACGACGCCGAGCACGCCGTCGGGCAGGCCCGCCGCGCGCGCCGCCTCCTGGAGGATCTCGACGCTCAGCGGCGCGAGCTCGCTGGGCTTCAGGATCACGGTGCAGCCGACCGCCAGGGCGGGCGCGAGCTTCGCGGCGATCTGGTGCAGCGGGAAGTTCCACGGCGTGATCGCGGCGACGACGCCGGCCGGCTCGCGGAGGATCGTGGCGCCGCCCTCCTGCGCGCTGAAGACGAACGAGCGCGCCGCCGTGATCGTCGTGCGGATCACCGCGACGGGCAGCGCGGCCTGCACGGCCTGGGCCTGCGCCAGCGGCATCCCCATCTCCCGCGCGAGCGACAGGCCGATCTGCTCGCTGCGGGCCTCCAGGCCGCCGGCCAGGCGCTCCAGGTGCGCCAGGCGCTCGGCCAGGGGCGTGGCCGACCAGCCCGGCAGCGCGGCGCGGGCGGCACGGACGGCGGCGTCCACGCCCTCGTGCCCGGCCTCGCTCACGTGGCCGACGACCGCCTCAGTGCTCGGGTCCACCACGGCGATCATCCGGCGACCGCCACGGAGACCGGCAGCTTCTTGATGCCGCGGCATCAGGGTCCGACCGCCACGGAGACCGGCAGCTTCTTGATGCCGCGGAAGAAGTTCGAGCGCAGGCGCTCCGGCTCGCCGGTGACCGCGATGCGCAGTCCCCGCCGCACGAGCTCCTCGAGCAGGATCTCGCCCTCCAGGCGGGCCAGATGCGACCCGATGCAGAAGTGCGGGCCCCAGCCGAACCCGAGGTGCTTGTTCGGCGTGCGGTCGAGGATGAGCCGGTCCGGATCGGGGAAGACGCGCTCGTCGCGGTTGGCCGACGTGAACCAGAGGACGACCTTGTCGCCCGCGCGGACCTGCCGTCCGTGCAGCTCGACGTCGCGCGTCGCCGTGCGGCGCATGCAGACGATAGGGGAGACGAGGCGCACGATCTCCTCGATCGCCGCCCGCGGGGTGACCAGCCCGCTGCGCAGGCGCTCCCACTCGCCGGGGTTCTCGTGGAGCAGCAGCGCCGCCCCGGTCATCATGTTGCGGGTCGTCTCGTTGCCCGCGACCAGGAGCACGAGGTAGTACGGGTCGAGCTCGTCGCGCTCCAGGCGCTGCCCGTCGACCGCGCCCGTCACGAGCACGCTGATGAGGTCGTCCTGCGGCCGGGCGCGGCGCTCCTCGGTCAGCGCGTGGAAGTAGTCGAAGACCTCGTGGCGCACGCGGTCCACGACGGCCGGGTCGGCGACGTAGTCCGGGTCGGACTGACCCGACATGACGTTGGTCCACTCGAGCAGGCGGTGCGCGTCCTCGCGCGGCGCGCCGAGCATGGTCGCGAAGACGAGGATCGGGATCTGCATCGTCGCGGTGGCGACCAGGTCCGTCGTCCCGGCGGCGACGAGGCGGTCCAGGTGCTCGCCGACGACCTCCCGCGCCCGTGGTTCCATGCGCTCCACGCGCTCGCGGGCGAAGTCGGAGGTCAGCAGGCCGCGCAGCGGCTTGTGCCGCGGCGGGTCCATGTTGTGGATGGACGGCTTCCCGTGGCCCTCGGCGCGGCGGCTCTGGATCTGCGTGCCCTGCGCGCTGGAGAACGTCTGCCAGTCCGACCCGGCCGCCTTGACGTCCTCGTACCGCGTCAGCGACCAGAAGCCCGCCCCGTCCGGCTCCTCGTTCCAGTGGCAGGGGTCCTCGACGCGCAGGCGCCGGAAGAGCTCCCCGTCCTCCCCGGCGACGAAAGGGTCCAGGTCCATCAGGTCCACGTCCACTGCCTGCGACACCCCGGCTCCTCCTGCGGTTTGCGATAGCGAAATCACATTCGCATACTTCTCGACGGCGTGTCAAGCTGTGCCGTGTGACGGACCTCGCCCTCCCCGGAAACGCCCGTGGTCGCGCTTCACGGGCGCGGCTGCTCGACGCGGCCCGTGAGTGCTTCGGGCGCCGCGGCTACGGGGCCACGCGCATCGCGGACATCACCGACGAGGCGGGCATGTCGCAGGCCGGCTTCTACCGGCACTTCGCCGACAAGGAGGCGATCCTCCTGGAAGCGCTGCGCGAGCCGCTCGACGCCCTGCTGGCCGCGACGGGCCCGCTCACCGAGGGCTCCGGGGCCGACCACGAGACGATCGTCGCGCGCAACACCGAGTTCTTCCGCGTGTACGCCGAGCACCGCCAGGTCCTGCGCGTCCTGCGGGAGCTCGCCGCCGTCCACGAGCCGGGACTGGACGCCGTCTGGCTCGACGTGCGTCGCAGCTACGTCGCGCGCATCGAGCGCTGGCTGCGCCGCCTGCAGAAGTCGCAGGGCCTGCAGACCTCCGACGTGCGGCTGCTGGCGGACGCCCTCGGCGGGGTCCTGGACCAGCTCGCCTATACGCGGCTGGCGCTCGCGCCCAGGACCCCGACCTCGCGGGAGGTCGCGGCCCTCGGCCGCGTCTCGGGGGAGATCTGGTCGCGCACGCTGGGAGTGGCGGAGGCGGGCGTCACGCCCGGTCGCGCGTGACGCCCGGTCCCCCGGGTAGAGCACGCGCCATGGACACGAGCCCCCTCACCGTCGCCGTCACCGGGCCCACGGGCACCTTCGGCGCCGGCCTGCTGCCCCTGCTGGAACGCGAGGCCCGCGTCGAGCGCGTGGTCGGCATCGCCCGGCGTCCGCTCGACCCGTCGCAGCACCCGTGGACGAAGCTCGACTACCGCCAGGGCGACGTCCGGAACCAGGACGCGCTCGAGCGGGCCTTCGCCGGCGCGGACGTCGTCGTCCACCTCGCCTTCATGATCACCGGGACGACCGACCGGGCCACCACGCGCTCCATCAACGTGGACGGCACGCTGAACACGTTCCGCGCGGCGGCCGCCGCCGGCGTCAAGCGCTTCGTCTACGCCTCGAGCGTCGCGGCCTACGGCTTCCACCCCGACAACCCGGTGCCGATGGACGAGGAGTGGCCCGTCCGGCCGGCGGCCCGCCTCTTCTACGCGCAGGAGAAGGCCGAGCTGGAAGGACTGCTGCAGGAGGAGGCCGCGGCCCACCCGGAGATCGAGCTCTACCTCCTGCGCCCGCCGATCGTCCTGGGCCCGAACGCCGCCGGGGCGAAGCTCCCGGCGGACGGCCTGCTGGCCGGGATCAGGCGCCTGCTGGCCGACGGGGCCGCGCGCCTGCCGGCCCTCCCGCTGCCGGTCCCGGCGCTGCCGCTGCAGGTGATCCACGAGGACGACGTGGGCAGCGCGCTGCTGCTGTGCGTCCTCGGCGCGGGGGCACCCGGGGCCTACAACATCGCGGCGGACGAGACCGTGACCGCGGCGGACGTCGCGCGACACCTCGGCGTGCGACCGCTGCCGATCCCGGAGCGCCTGGTGACCGGGGCGGGGCGCGCGCTGTCGGCGATCCCGGTGCCGGCGTTCGTGCCGCCCGCCGTCGAGTGGGTCGAGGTGCTCTCGCACCCCGCCGTCATGGACACCGGCAAGGCGAAGCGCGAGCTCGGCTGGAGCCCGCGCCACTCCGCCCGCGAGACGCTCAGCGAGACCTTCGGCGATCCGGTCTAGCGCGATCGCCTAGAGCAGGCCGCCGACGAAGCCGAGCACGATCAGGATCACCGCGGCGAGCACCCCGGCGCCAATGGCGGCGGGGCCCAGGCGCCGGACACCCGAGGTCTCGTCGCCCGTCCCCCGATGGGAGCCCGCGCCTTCGCCCTCGCGGATCATCCAGCGCTGCGCCGCGATCCAGCCCGCACCGAGCACGAGGACGATCGCGGGGACGGCCCAGAAGCGGCCGCCGACGATGATCGCCCCCAGGAGGCTCGCGACCATCATGCCGATCGTGACGTACCACGGCAGGGCGGCGATCGCGGAGCCGCCACCGGCCGGACGGGAGCCCGCGCTGGTCGGCGTCTGCGCGCTGCGCTGCTCCACCGACGAGCGCACCGGCTCCTCCGCCGCACGGCCACCGGCCTGGTTGTGCCCGGCGGAGACGACCTCCGGCGCGCCGCGCGCCTCCTGCGCCCCGGCGAAGTCCTCCACGAGATCGCTGAGGACGCGATCCGGATCCGGAACGCCCTCCTGCTCTAGGCGCGCGGCCGTCGACGGGTCGACGTGCTCGAGCTCGGTCGTGAGCTGGACGGCGCCGGACACGACCACGACGAGCGCCACGACGAGCAGGACGAACGTCCCGAGGAACGCGAGGTACTCGTTCGACTGCAGGCCGATGATCCCGCAGACGACGGCGCCGGCGCAGGCCATCACGATGAGGACCTGGCGCATGGAGCCGAGGTTCGAGAGCGTCTTCGAGTGGCCGCCGTGGCGGTCGGTGCTGCGGTGCGGCGTGCCGGCCGGGACCTCCACCTCCGTCGCGCCGATCACGGCCTGGGCCTCCTGCGTCAGCAGGTCGTTGGCCTCCGCGGAGAGGCTGGGGTCCTCGGACCGGACGGCTCGGCGCTCGGTGGCCGCTGGGCGCCGCGACTGGGAAATGGTGCGCTGCTCGCTCATGGGCGGCGGCTACCCGTGCGGCGCGTGCGCATGCGGGGGAACGTGCCGAGGGATGGCCTCAGCGTCCGCATCCGCACCGTTTCCGGCCACAGGACGAAGCGTTTCGACGTGCCAGGACCCGTCGGCGTTTCGCATGACCCTGCGTCGGGAAGCCGGGGAGAGCCGGGTGCCTGAAGCACCTCGGTAGGCACCCAATACCAAGGAGAAGCACACATGGCCACTCAGACTGCGAACACCCCCGGCTCCTCGGCGATCGGCCGCGGCCGCACCGCCACCGACCGTCGTCTCAGCACCGAGACGAAGCACTCCACGAAGACCACCGAGTTCTTCGCGATGGTCGCCGTGATCGTCGGCATCCTGATCAGCGCTGCAGTCATCAAGGGCGGCGACACGAACGGCACGGACGAGTTCATCGCGCGCCAGGCCTGGCTCTACGTCTCGATCGTCGCCGGCTCCTACTTCATCAGCCGCGGGCTCGCGAAGTCCGGCAGCCGCGAGACCTACTGGGAGGACGGCTCCAACGAGGGCCGGTAGCACCCATTGACCGGCCGGACCCGCTCAGCGCGGTCCGGCCGGCTTGCGGGTGACGCGGGCGGCGAGCTTCACGTACTGAAGGCCGCGCCGCGTCACCACCGCGTGGTGGCCGACGTTCCCCTCCGCCGTGCGGACCTTGCCGTTCCGCGGTGGCGCCACCACGAGCCCCTCGTGGGAGGCCTCGTTCCCGGCCGGCATCGCCGGGTCGAGCGCGAAGAACACGATGTCCCCCGCCCGCGCGTCCGCCTTCGGGATGCGCTCGAGGCCGTTGCGGCCCGCCACGGCGTCGGCGTAGGACGCGTTCGGATCGATGAGCCGCGAGGACAGGTGGATGCCGGCCTGCAGGAACGCCTCGTGCAGGAACGCCCCGCACCACGGGCGGCACGGCGGCGAGGGCGGTACGGGCAGCCCCATGTGACGCTCCCACCGGGCGATCGCGGGCGAGCAGTTCGTCGTGCCGACCTCGTGCATGTTGTTGTGGGCCCGCTCGCGCGCCCAGGCGACCGCCCGCTCGGCAGGCGTCGGCGGCGGCGCGGGCGGCCGAGCCGCGACCGGCGCA
>JAOPZU010000037.1 GCA_025963955.1 Solirubrobacterales bacterium | reverse complement strand
GGCCAGCGCGGCGCGGAGCTCGGCGACGCGCTCCGCCTCCGCGGCGTAGGCCGCGGCGTACGCGTCGTGGGAGGCGTTGAGCCGGGCGTAGTCCGCGTGCAGGCGGTTCACGTCATGGCGGGCGGCGGACAGCTCCCGAGGCTCGCCCGGCTCGGGAGCGGCGAGCGCGCCGAGGGTCGGGACGGGGACGGAATCGGCGGGACGCCGCAGCACGTAGAGGTCCTGTCCTCCGCCGCCGCCGGGCCGGACGTCGACCACCTCGAAGGCGCGGCCGTAGTGCGCGCGCACCCACCACTCGCCGTGCAGGATCATCGGGCCGCCGGCGGCCCAGGGCCGGCCGAACCCGTGGACGCTCATGCCGATCTCGGCGTCCGTCAGCTCGCGGCCCGCGATGGCCGGGGCGCACGAGGGGCCCATCAGCGTCAGGACCAGGTGTCCTCCGGGCGCGAGGATCCGCCGCAGCTCGAGCAGCCACGCCTCCCAGCCGTCGGCGAGCTGGGAGAGGACGGACGCGGCGAGCACCACGTCGAAGCAGCCGTCGGCGTACGGCAGCGGCGGGCGCCCGGGCGCGAGCTCGGCCTGCAGCGGCGGGCACAGGTGCTGCCGGACCCAGCCGATCGACGGGGCGTCGATGTCGCAGCCGTGGATCTCGCACGTGGCCGCCTCGTCCAGGAGCTGCCGCAGCAGGCGTCCGGAGCCGCAGCCGAAGTCCAGGACGCGGGAGCCCGCGGGCAGGCCGCCCGGGAGCACGCCGAGCAGCTCGCGCTTCAGCCGGCGCCCCATCGCGTCGAACGCGTCCGCCCAGTCCTCGCCGTCCACGCCGCCGAGGACGTAGGCGGCGAGCTCGCGCGGCGGCAGCGGGGGCGGCGTGGCCACGAGCGGGGCGGCGTCAGGCCCGCGCGCTCGCCGCCGGGTCCAGGCGGGTCATCTGCACCGCGGCGTCCAGCTCCGTCTTCGCGGAACCGCGGTAGACGCCCTTGATCGGCGGAACGTCGGAGTACCGGCGGCCGTGGCCGACCTTGACGTGCGTCTCGCCGGCCAGACGGCGGTTGGTGGGGTCCGCCCCGACCCAGGAGGGCTCCCCGCGGCCGCCGGTCCCGGGGAGCAGCGCCTCCAGCCACGCGTGGGTGTGGACCTCCATCGAGTCGCTGCCGCCGTCCTCGGGCGCGGCCCACAGGTAGCCCGAGACGTAGCGGGCCGCGATCCCGTGCCGGCGCAGCAGGACGACGCCGAGGTGGACGAAGTCCTGGCAGACGCCGCCGCCCCCTTCGAGCAGGTCCTCGACCGTCGAGCCGACGTAGGTCGCGTTCTGGTCGTAGCGGAAGCGGTCCGGGATGATCTCGCAGAGCAGGCGCAGCGTCCCGAGGGGCGAGGAGGCCCGGATGACCTCGGTGAGGTCGCCGAGCAGCTCGGGCGCCGGCTCGTCCCCCGTCGGCAGCAGGAACTCGCCGCCGGCCTCGTCGTAGGCGGGCGAGGTGATCGCGCCCCACGAGGCCTCGGGGGGCTCGGGCGGCGGCGAGGTGACGACCCGCGCGCGCACGTCGATCGTCAGGTGGTCGTGCGGTTTGGGGATGCCGAACTCGATGACCTCGGTGCCGAAGTAGTCCGTGTGGCGGCTCGTGCGCGCCTCCGGGTCGGTCCGGATGTGGAAGTCGTCCGTGCGCTGGGTGGACGTGGTCGCCGGGCGCACGCGAAGCGCGTTGAGGTTGTCGGTGACCGGCGAGTCGTACCGGTACTCCGTGAGGTAGCGGATGGAGAAGTTCATGAGGAGGAGGTGACGACGCCGGGGCTCGCGGCGCCGGCGAAGTAGCGGTCGGCGATGTCCTGGTCCACGCGGGCGAGCTCCTGCTGCACCGCTTCGCAGGTGGCGCCGAGGTCGAGGGTTCCGCCCTCGGTGCGGGCCTGGAAGTCGAGGTCGGCGCCCAGACGGCTGAGGCGCAGGATCGGCTCGGAGGTGCGCGGCGAGGAGTCGGCGCGCTGCAGGACGTTGAGCGTCGCCTCGACGGACGCGGCGACGCTGTCCGGGTAGGCGCGCTCGTAGAGCAGGAAGTTCGCCACGGGCAGGGCGTTCGGCTGGCCGGGAACGGCGCGCCGGAAGGCCTGCACGCCGCCGACGGCGGCCAGCAGCGCGATGGCCTGGCCGTCTCGGACGGCGCCCACGTCCTCCACGTCGGCCTGGATCGGCAGCGCGACGCGCAGCATCCGCAGCACCATGTCCGCGGACTCGATCCGGCCCCCGGCCGCAAGGAAGGCCGAGGCCTCGTCGCGCAGCATCGTCCGGGACGTCGTCCCCCAGATCAGCGCCGAGCGCTCCTTCACGTACTGGTAGACCGAGTAGGGGCCGGTGCGCAGCCGGGCGGACAGGTCGCCCTCCAGCAGCGTGAGGTTCGTCGTGTTGATGGCCTCCCACATCTCCGTGGAGATGACGTCGCGCACCGTGCCCGCACCCTCGCGGGCGCGGCCGATGCAGGAGACGACCGACGTCGGGTTGTCCGGGTCGAGCGTGAGCGAGGAGAGCACGTCGTCGCGGCGCACGGCGCGGGCGTCCTCCACCTCACCGCCCATGATCGCGAGGATCGAGCCCCACCCGAGGGTGACGCGGTTCGGGTCGTCGGGGCGGCCCTGCAGGTCGGCGGAGAAGACGCCGTCGAGCATGCGCGCGGTGTGCTCCGCGCGGACGAGGTTGCGGCCGAGCCAGAAGAGCTCGTGGGCGATGCGGGCGAGCATGGCTCAGGCCTCCGCTCGCACGGCGGGGACGTCCGCGGTCGGGGACGTCCCCTTCCGCTCCGCTCCGGGCGACGTCCCCGGCCGCTCCCGCCCCGCCTGCGCCTCCGCGTCCCGGTCGAAGGCCTCGGCGGTCTGCTGCTGCTGCTGCTGCTGGCCGGACCACTCCGAGCCGTACTGCAGGTCCGGGAGCGACGGGGGCAGCGTGGCCGCCATCGTCGGCTCCGCACGATCGGTGTCCTCGCCCTCCTCCAGCACCCAGGTGTCCTTCGAGCCGCCGCCGCGGGAGGAGTTGACGATCATCGACCCGGGGACCATCGCGACCCGGGTCAGGCCGCCCGGGACGATCTTGATCGTCTCGCCGAAGACGGCGAACGGGCGCAGGTCCACGTGGCGGGCGGACAGGCCGCCGTCGACCCCCGCCGTCGGGACGGTCGAGAGCTTCACGACCTCCTGCGCGATCCACTTCTCGGGCTCCGCCCGCAGGGTCGCGGCGAGGCGCTCGAGCTCGTCGGCGGGGGTCGAGGGACCGATGTGGACGCCCTTGCCGCCCGACTCGCTCGTCGGCTTGACGACGAGCTGATCCAGCCGCGGCAGCACGTACTCCAGCTGCTCCGGGTCGCTGAGCAGGTAGGTCTTGACGTTCTGCAGGATCGGCTTCTCCCCCAGGTAGTACTCGATCATCTGGGGCACGTAGTGGTAGATCGCCTTGTCGTCCGCGACGCCGGTGCCGAAGGCGTTGGCGATCGCGACGGTGCCGGCGCGGTAGGCGCGCACGAGCCCGGGGACGCCGAGCAGCGACTCGGGCCGGAACTCCAGCGGATCGACGTAGTCGTCGTCCAGGCGGCGGTAGACCGAGTGCACGCGCTGCAGGCCGGAGGTCGTGCGCATGTAGAGCACGTCATCGCGGACGACGAGATCGGACGCCTCGACGAGCTCGACGCCCATCTGCCGCGCGAGGAACGCGTGCTCGAAGTAGGCCGAGTTGAGCGGGCCCGGCGTCCACACCACGACCGTCGCCTCCTCGTCCGTGGACGGCGCGACCGCGCGCAGCGCGGCGAGCAGCAGCTGCGGGTAGTGGTCCACCGGGCGCACGCGGTAGTGCTGGAAGAGCTGCGGGACCAGGCGCGTCATCGCCACCCGGTTCTCGAGCACGTACGAGATGCCGGACGGGGTGCGGACGTTGTCCTCCAGGACCTTCCAGGAGCCGTCGCTGTCGCGGACCAGGTCGCAGCCGGCGACGTGGCAGTAGACGCCGCCGGGCGGCCGGATGCCGTGCACCGCGCGCGCGAAGTGGCTGCGGGAGACGATGAGCTTCCACGGCACGAGGCCCGCGCGGACGATCTCCCGCGCGTGGTAGACGTCGTCGACGAAGTGGTTCAGCGCGCGGATGCGCTGCGCCAGGCCCCGCTTGATGTGCGTCCACTC
>JAOPZU010000023.1 GCA_025963955.1 Solirubrobacterales bacterium | reverse complement strand
CTCAGGGGACAGGTTGATGCACCCGTGGGACACGTTGCTGGATCCCTGCGCCCCGACCGACCATGGCGCGGCATGGAGGTAGATCCCGCTCCAGGTGATCCGCACCGAGTACGGGACGGAGAGGTCGTAACCGGTGCCCTTCATCTCGACCGGGTTGCCCTTCTCGATCGAGAGATAGGTGCCGTTGGGGGTGTCGTCACCCGGCTTGCCCGTGCTGATCGGCCAGTGGGCGATCTGCTTGTGGTTCTTGTACAGCTTCATTGAGTGCTTGGTCGTGCTGGCGATGACCTCCAACCGGCGGCCGATGTTGATGGTGCCCGACAGATCGTGATCGCCGAACACGCCCGGCCCGAACCGCACACCGTTGACGTGCGCGGTGAAGTGGACCGTGGTGTGCGGCTTCCAGTAGCGCTTGGGCCGGAAGTAGAGGCAGGTCGGGACGATGCCGCACGTGTCGTCCCAGTACCAGGAGCCGACGATCGGGCGCGAGGTCTTGAGCTCGAGCGCACGCTCGACCGCCTTGCGCTTCTTGACCGGTCCATCGAAGTAGAAGATCAACGGCATGCCGACGCCGTAGGTCCCGTGGTCGGCCATGATCGTGCGGGGCGCGAAGGTCTGCCTCGGGGTCAGCGTGCGGATCGTGCGCCGGCCGGTGGTCGTCTTCCCTGACGGTCCGGTCGCGGTCGCAACGATGGTGTACTTCCGCGATACGGCGAGCGCCCAGCGTGTCCGCCAGACCGTCTTGGCGGCATTGAGCGTGCCGGCGACGGTCTCGTTGCCGTGGCGGACGCTGATGTGTGTCAACTCACCGCCGGTCGCCCTGATGGTGACACCGCGGTCCGGTCGAGCGTCGGCGCCGCCGTGCCCGGGGGTGATCGCGACCTTCACCGGAGCGGCCGACGGCCTCGCCTGCACCGTTGCGACGGTTGCGCTCGGCGGGTCCGCTGTGACCTGCGTGGCGCTGTGCGCCGATCCTCCTCCGCAGCCGATGAGGGTCGCACTGGCTGATGCCACGAACACGAACGTTGCCGAGCGCACGGGCCGATCCTACGAGGTTGAGGATCACGGATTCACCCGACGAGCCAGCCCCCGGTTGAAGCAGGTGGGTCTGCGGTGACGAAGTTGGCCGCGTCCCGGCAGGGCTGACGTTGGCGCTACGCGAGTTCCTCGGCGAGCAGTTGCTCGGCGAGTTCGCGAACCCGAGCGGGCTTCTCGACCCCGGCCAGCAGCCCGATGCCGGCCAGCAACGTGACGAGGCGGTCAGCGCGGCGACCCGTGTCGGTGCCGGCGGGGAGCTCGCCGTGCCGGCGGGCGTCGTCGAGAAGCTCCACCACGATGTCACAGAGGCCGTTCCACGCGGCCTTGTAGCTGATGGAGAGGGGTCCGCCGCCGGATGCTTCGCTCCAGACGGCGACCCAGACCTGCCATTCGCGGCGGCGAGCGGGCGTGATCGGAAGCATGACCTCCACGACGGTGCGTAGCCGGTCCAGGGCCGCTTCGTCGCCGGAGACGGCACCGCGGACACGTCCGGCGGCCGCGCGATTGGTGAACGCGAGCGCCGCCTCGACGATTTCGTTCTTGTCGGCGAAGTAGTGCGTGATGGAGCCGGTGGAGACGCCGGCCTCCGCGGCGATGACCCGTACCGTCGCGCCGCGCACGCCGTGGGCGGCGATCGCCCGGGCGGCAGCCCCGCTGAGGCGTTCGGGCACCGTGGGATCTCTGATCGTGCGCGGCATGCCGAACAGCTTATACGCAACAGATGTTATGGTTGCAGCATGTCACTCACCCTTTCGGACGAGCAGCAGGATTTCGTCGCCGCCGTCCGCGACTTCTGCCAACGCGAAGCGGGCACCCGCGAGCAGCGGGACAAGCTGACCGACAACTTCGCGGAGCCGCACAACGTCGAGCTCTACAAGAAGGTCGCGGCCCTCGGCTGGACAGGCATCGCCGTGCCCGAGGAGTACGGGGGAGCCGGTGGGGGCGCGGTCGACATGTGCCTGTTCCTGGAGGAGATCTCGTACGGGCAGCTGCCGATCGGCGGCTACGCGGTCACGCAGATCAGCGCCGGGCCGTACGAGAAGTTCGGGACGCCCGCGCAGAAGGAGGAGATCCTCGGCGGGATCGTCGCGGGCAACGTGGAGGCCGTCGCGATGTCGGAGCCCGAGGCCGGCTCCGACGTCGGGGCGCTGCGCTGCCAGGCCGTGCGCGAGAACGGGCACTACGTGGTCAACGGCCAGAAGACGTGGATCAGCGAGGCACACTACGCGGCCAACATCCTGCTGGTCTGCCGGACGGACGCGAGCGGGAAGAAGCACGAGGGAATGACGATGCTCCAGGTCCCGAAGGACACGCCGGGCATGGAGATCCGCAGCATCGACACGATGGGCGGGCGCGTCGTCAACGACGTGTTCTTCACGGACGTCAGGGTTCCCGCCGAGAACCTCGTCGGCACGGAGGGCGGCGCCTGGATGCAGCTGATGGCCGGCCTGAACACCGAGCGCCTGATCATCGCGGCGCAGTCGCTGGGTTTCGCGCGCCGTGCCTTCGACGACTTGCTCTCCTACGTGAAGGAGCGCAAGCAGTTCGGCCGCCCGATCGGGTCCTTCCAGGCGCTGTCGCACCGCATCGCCGATCTCGCCACCGAGATCGAGGTCTGCAAGCTCCTGGTCTACGACGTGGCGCAGAAGGTCGACGCCAACCCGGGCGTCCTGTTCCCACGGGAGGCGTCGATGGCGAAGCTGAAGGTCACCGAGATCGGCAAGCAGGTTGCCCTGGAGGGCATGCAGATGATGGGCGGCTACGGCTACGCGACCGAGTACGACATGGAGCGCCACGTCCGCCAGAACCTCGTCTCCACCATCTACGGCGGCACGAGCGAGATCCAGCGCGAGATCATCGCCAAGAGCTACGGGCTCTGAGCCCCGCCCGTGAGCGCGCGCACCGGCCTGCCACGCCCCGGCGACCTGCCGCCGGCACGGCGGGCGGCGTATCACGGAGCGGTCGCCGCGGACCACGTCGTGCGAACCAAACCGGGCTCGCGACGATCGGCGCAGCGGCGGCTCTGCAGGGAGCAGTGACCGCCCGGTGACGCGAGCCACGACATGGCGGCAGGCGGTCGTTCATGCGGGCGCCGAGCTCGGGCAGGAAGAGCTGGCGGACATGATCGCGACGGTGCTCAGCCGTGAACTGCTCGTCCTTCGGGAGGATCCGGCGTTGCTGGAAGCGGCCAGGAGCTCGTCGTCGGCGAACCTCGCGCTGATCGTCGAGATCGTCCAGGGCCGGTTGCAGATGGAGGACTTCGTGCCGCCGCCGCAGGCCGTCGCGTTCGCTCGCGAGCTCGCGCGGCGGAACGTCGCCGTCGCGGAGCTCGGGCGCGCCTACCGGTTGGCGCAGCGCGCGCTCTGGCGCTGGGCGGTGAGCGAGGTCCACGAGCGCATCGACGACCCGGTCACCGTGGCAGCGGCCATCGAAGGCCTCAGCGAGGCGGCTTTCGCGACCGGCGATCTCCTCAGCACCGTGATGATGGAGCGCTACGCCCGGGAGCGCGAGAGCTGGATGCGCAGCGCCGCGGCGGTCCGTGGCGCGACGGTCCAGGCGATCCTCGCCGGCGACCAGGTCGACGTCTTCGCGGCCGGGCAGCAGCTGGGCTATGAACTGCGCCAGGAGCACCAGGCCTTTCTCGTGTGGTGCGAGACCGGCGACGGCATCCCGGAGCGGTGCGCCGCCGCCGTCGGAGGATCAAGGGCGCTCATGGTCCCCTTCGGCGTCGGGCTGGTCGCCGGCTGGGCCCCGCCGGCCTCGATCGACGTGGCGGCGGCCGACGGCTCCGCCCGGGTGGCGCTGGGCGTCCCCGCGTCCGGCGTCAGCGGGTTCTGCCAGAGTCACGGCGAGGCCGTCGAGGCGCGCCGGGTCGCCGCCATGAGCGGGCAGCGCGCCGACTCGCCCGTCTACTACGACGACGTTGCGCTGCTCGCGCTGCTGACCCGCGACCACCAGTCGGCCCGGACCTTCGCCGCCCGCGTCCTCGGGCCGCTGGCGGCCGACGACAAGGTCACAAGACGCCTGGTCACCACGCTGCTGGTCGTGCTCCAGGAGCAGGGCAGCCCACGGAGGGCGGGGCAGCGCCTCGGCGTGCACGAGAACACCATCGCGAAGCGGCTGCGGGCCATCGAGGCCCGCGGCGGTCCGACGGTCGGCAGCGGTGAGCAGGCCGCGAAGCTCGTGGCCGCCCTGATGATCCTCGAGGCGGATCGCGACGCGGACTCCGGAACCTGATCGCGGTCGTCGAACCTGGGCTCAGGGAAGCTTCGGGTTGTTCGTGTCGGGGATCTCGATCGAGAGTTGCTCGCCGTCGCCCAGGAACCACAGGGCGCCCTGCCGGAGGATCTCGTCGAAGGCCCAGTACAGGTCGCTAGACCCAGGAAGCTCGAGGCCGGCCTCCTTGAGGCCGACGAACCGAGGCCAGGCGGCGGCCAGCGCCTCGTCCTGGCCGGGGTGGCGCGGGACGTTCAGCCAGCCCGCGATCCGGTCGCCGAGGTTGTAGCGCGTGAGCGACTCCAGGAACGGCCGGCTCACGGTGCCGCCGTCGATGCCGGAGGCGAGGTCGAGCAGGATGTCGGCGAGCTTGACGCCTTCCGGGGTCGGCGCCAGGACCGGGTCGAGGATCTGCGGCGCCTGTGCGTAGGCCGCGTCCCACGTCGCGGGGATGTAGTGGTCATGCACGCCGAGCATGTGCGCAGCGACCTGCCAGGAGTGCAGGAAGGCGTCGCCCTCGGCCGCGCCGACCTTCACGCCCCACTGCTTCAGCGAGCGCATCACCGAGGTCGGCAGGCTGTGCCAGGTGACCAGGATGTCGCGCTGGCTGATCGGGATCTTCTCGTCGGCCGCTCCCTTCCAGTGGGGGGACTGCGGCAGCAGGTGCCGCACCCCGGCGTGGGCCAGGCGCGTCTTGACGCAGGTGACGATCATCTCGCCGCTCGGGTCGTGGAAGGCGCCGAGCGAGCCGATGTCGTAGCCGAACTTCGCGGTACGGGAGATGCGGCGCTTCATGTCCGCGCCCCCCTTCGAGTAGTAGACGGCGCGAGCCTCGTGGGGAATGACCGTGCTCATCATGCCGCTGGTGAACCCGTAGGCGGCGCCGAGGTAGGTGCCGCGCCGCTTGTTGAAGGTGACAGCCGCCCTGAGCTTCGCGGTGTCGGTCCAGGACGGCAGCTGCCGCGCGTGCTCGATGAAGTCGCGAAGGTCCCGGGGCAGGCCGAAGGGAAGCGCCTGCCCGTTCTTGGTCCAGGTGCGCAGGAGCGCGTTGACCGCCGGCACCTCGCCGCGTTCGATCACCGCGGCAACCACGGCGTCGGCCTCGCGATCCCACACCTTCCAGGGTGGCGTCGCGCTGCCCGGTCCCGCCATGGACGGGGCGCCGGCCCACGACCAGCTCGGCAGGACCAAGCCGGCGCCGACGGCTGCGCCGGCGCTGAGGAAGCTCCGTCGACTCATGCTGCGACCGGCAGACGTCTGTGTCATCTCTGATGCTCTTTCGCTCTGGATCGACCTGACAAGGACAAAACGCTTGTTTCGTAACGTGCGTTGGGTGCGACCGTATAGCGGCAACGTGCCACCGTCAACCGCAGGGGAGGTGGTGGCAACGGGTGGGGGACTGGCCACCGCACGCCCGCCACGAAGGGTGGTCACGACACACCGGCGCCGTCCGCGCATCCGCCACCATCTGCGGATGCCCGCGTCCTCTTCCGCCCCGGCGCCGCAGACCGCCTCCACGTGCGCGGTGCCCGCGTCAGACGCCCGGCCGACGCCTCCGCGCGGGATGCGGCTGGCGTTGGACGCGCTCGGCCCCCTCGCGCTGGGCAACGCCAACGTGATCATGCAGCTCGCGCGCTTGCCCGTGGGACGCGGCGTCGCCGAGTCCACCGTGGACAGTGGCCGGGTGGACAAGCACCCGGTGAAGCGCCTGCGCACCACCATGCAGTTTCTCGTGATCGCGACCCACGGTTCCGACGAGGAGCGCCGCAGGCTGCGCCACGAGATCAACAAGCAGCACCGGCAGGTGCGGTCCGGGCCGGCCTCCGAGGTCACCTACAACGCGTTCGACGCCGAGCTGCAGCTGTGGGTCGCCGCCTGCCTCTGGCGCGGCACCGAAGACACGCTGCGGTGGCTCTACCCCGAGCTGGACCAGGCCGAGCTCGACGCCTGCTACCGCTGGGCTGAACGGTTCGGCACCACGTTGCAGGTTCGTGAGGGCATGTGGCCGGCTGATCGCGAAGCCTTCGAGGTCTACTGGGAGCAAGGGCTCGCGCAGGTGCGGATGGACGACGTCTCCCGCCGATACCTGCAGCGGCTGACCCTGCTGGCCGGATATCCCGCGCCCCTGAGGAGGACCGCCGGAAATGTGCTCTCCACGCTGACGCTCGGCTTCCTCCCGGAGTCGTTCCGCCGCGAGCTCGGACTGCCCTGGACCGCCAAGGACCAGCGCCGCTTCGAGCGCCTCGCGCGCGCGCTGGCCCGCCTCAACCGGCACACGCCAGGTCTCGTCCGGCAGCTGCCGATGAACGCGTACCTGTGGGACGTCCGCCGGCGACTGCGGAGTGGGCGGCCCGTCGTCTGAACCAGACGAGACGCTGACATCAGGCGGTCCCAGGAGCCGCTCGTGCGCACCGGTCCCGCCTCAGGCAATCCGGGCGCGGCGTTGCGAAGAGCGTGTGGAGTCGGTGATACTCAGAGTTGTGATGCATCGCGCGTACCTCGTCAGGACCGTCCTCGCGGCCAGCGTCGCGTTCAGCGGGCACGTCGCCGGCGCGGATGCCGGCAAGGCGGCGAAGCCGCCGGCCCCGCGGACCGACGTGCTCAACCAGTTCACGCTCGACACCGCGATCAAGCGTCACAACGCCACGCGGAACGACATCAAGGGGTTCGTCGCGGAGATCCGGAGCGTCGGGCCGACGGTCTGCAAGGAGGAGGAGTCCGACGGCTCTGGTTTCCCAGGAACGGACGCGGTCGCCACGCGCGTCGACCGTGAGGTGACGGCGCTTCGCAGGTACAACAGCCAGCTGAAGACCTTCCTCAGCCTCGTGAAGAAGGCGAAGCTGCCGGCGTCGACCAAGGACCGCAAGGCCGCGAACGCGGATCTGGCGCTCGGCGAAGGCATTCTCGACGACGTCACCCCGCAGCACGACGCCGAGTTCGACAAGTGGGACTCGATCACGGTGGCCATCCGCAGCCACGCCTGTGACTCCTTCGCAAGTGCCGTGCAGGCCGCCGCCGACGCCGCTGAGAGCAGCTGGAACGACGAGGCCGGCGGCCTGTTCCGTTTGGAGCGCGCGCTGGATCGCGTCGAGGGCCACACGCCATCCAAGCACGGCACGGCGGAGCCGGCGTCCCCCTACCGCTGAGGGACCAGCCGTGGCTCACACTCCCTGGCCCGCGGCTGTGAGACCAGCGGCTGTGAGATCAGCGGCCGGCGCGCGAGTGCGACCGACGTGGGCGTCCGGGTGCAGGTGTTCGCTTGGCTGACCGGCCGGCCTAGGATGGGTGTCTCACTTTTGTCCCCGTTGCGGAGAATCACCATGACTGTCCTTGAAGAACTTCAGCAGGCCGAGCAGCGCTTGATCGCTCGAGTGCGCGAGCTCGAGCCGCTGGTGCAGGAACACCGTGAGCTCGTCGCCGAGCTCGAGCGCCGCGGGCTGAGCGCCGGTACGGCACCGGCTGCCACCAGCTCGACCGCTGGGTCAAGCACGCCGAAAGCCGCGGGGAAGCCGCGTCGCAGCCGCTCCGCGCCGAACAGGACCAAGAAGGCTGGCGCCTCTCGCGCTCCGCGCGGCGGTCGCGCGGAGGAGATTCAGCGCCTCGTGGCGCAGAACCCCGGGTTGACGGTGAAGGACCTCGGTGAGCGTCTGGGTGTTGAGGCCAACGGTCTCTACCAGCCGGTGCGCAAGCTCCTCGCTGCCGGTGCGCTTCGGAAGAGCGGCACGGAGCTGCACGCCGTCACCGCGAGCTAGACGTTCCTGGGCCCGGGCGGCGTGTTCGCGCCGTCCGGTGAGTCGGTGGCTGCCCTCCCGCGGTCACGCCCGGGCCACAGCGACCACATTCCCAGCCCCCACGGGCAGCCACTGGGTGGGCAGCGCTGCGGGGACCGAGGTGGCTGGGCGCTCGCCCGCGGCAGCGATCGGGAAGTCGGGTACGAGCTCCAGCGCGCGGCGGCCACAGTGGTAGGAGGTGACAAGCGGGTGCAGGTCCTCGTGGGCGGCGAGCAGGCGGAGGGAGGCGTAGACCTGGCAGTCAGCGGCGTTGAGCTCGTCGCTGCCGATGACGCCGTCGTGCATGAGCTGGTCGGCGTGCTCGAGGCGCGCCGGAAGGTCCCCGAGGTCGTTGCGCACCTGGTCGGCGCGCGCGTTGACCACGCGCGCCCAGTACATCATCACGGGCTTGAACCCGTAGCCGAGGACGTCTGCCGCGGGCCAGTGCATGACCTCACTGGCCATCCACGCCCTGACGCCGTTGTCGGTCTCGCCCGCCCAGCGGAAGACGCGCATGGCGATCGGCTGCAGGTGCTCGTGCGCCCAGCGCTCGGCCTCCTCGACGGCCGCGCGCTGGGCGGGGTCGGCGGGGAACAGCGGTGACTGCGGGAACGCCTCGTCGAGGGCGCGCGAGATGTCGAGCGTGCCCTGCACCTTGTGACCGCCCAGTTGCATCGCGGGAACCGTGGGCCCCGGGAACCCGGCGAAGCGAACGACCGCCGCGTGCAGCCCAGGGAGGATGTCGCGGGTGTTGTAGGAGATGCCCTTACGTCGCAGCATCAGCCGTGCGGCGAGGACGGGGTGGGAGTGCTTCATCCCGTACAGCGTCACGGTGTTGACCATGGCTGAGCACCCTACCCCTCAGCGCCGGCCGGTCGGAAGGCGCCGGGCAGTGCCGGCGGCTGCCCTGACTACATTGGTGGCATGGGCGGCTCGAACGGGAAGTGGAGCGAGGAACGTCAGCTGGCCTTGCTGGTCTCCAGCGCCAGCGATTACGCGATCTTCATGCTCAGCCCGAACGGTGTGGTGCTCACCTGGAACGCCGGAGCGGAGCGCATGAAGGGCTACAGCCGGCAGGAGATCGTCGGGCGGCACTTCTCGACGTTCTACACGGAGGAGGACAAGGTCCGGGAGCATCCCGCGGAGGAGTTGCGGTTGGCCATGCGTGATGGCCGCTACGAGGAGGAGGGGTGGCGGGTCCGGAGAGACGGCACGCGTTTTTGGGCCAACGTCGTCATCACGGCGGTCTACGACGAGGTGGGCGAGCACGTGGGGTTCGGGAAGGTGAGCCGTGACCTGACGGTGCGAAAGCTCGTCGAGGAGCAGACACGCGCGAAGGCGCTTGAGCTCGAGGTCACCAACAAGCAGTTGGGCGAGTTCCGCCGGCTCGTTTCCAGTGTGCGTGACTACGCGATCTTCATGCTCGATCCGGCGGGGCACATCTTGTCCTGGAACGCGGGCGCCGAACACCTGAAGGGATACGAGCCCGGTGAGATCATCGGCCGGCACTTCTCGACGTTCTATACGGCGCCCGACAAGGCTCGAAACCATCCGGCCGCTGAGCTGGAGATCGCGGTG
>JAOPZU010000634.1 GCA_025963955.1 Solirubrobacterales bacterium | reverse complement strand
GAGGTCTACGTCGACCGCGCCGGCGCCTACCTGACGAGCGAGCTCCAGGCCCTGGGCATCGAGGCGGACATCCTCGGACGGGCCAAGCACTTCTACTCGATCTACTCGAAGATGACCAAGAAGGGTCGCGAGTTCAACGAGATCTACGACCTGACGGCGATGCGGGTGATCGTCGAGTCGGTGAAGGACTGCTACGGCGCGGTGGGCGTGATCCATTCGCTGTGGAAGCCGCTGCCCGGGCGCTTCAAGGACTTCGTGGCGATGCCCAAGTTCAACATGTACCAGTCGCTGCACACGACGGTCATCGGGCCTGAGGGGCAGCCGCTGGAGATCCAGATCCGCACCCGCGAGATGCACGACCAGGCCGAGTACGGCGTGGCCGCGCACTGGATCTACAAGCAGGATCCGAACAAGAAGGGCGGGACGGGCACCGCGGGCGTCCCCGAGGGCGAGGCGAAGCTCAAGTGGCTGCGGTCGATGCTCGACTGGCAGCAGGAGCTCTCCGATCCCGAGGAGTTCATGGAGAACCGCAAGGTCGACCTGTTCGACGAGGAGGTCTTCGTCTTCACGCCCAAGGGCGAGGTGAAGTCGCTCGCCGCCGGCGCCACGCCGCTGGACTTCGCCTACGAGGTCCACACGGAGATCGGCCACCGCTGCGTGGGTGCCCGCGTCAACGGCAAGATCGTCCCGCTGCACTACGAGCTGAAGAGCGGCGACATCGTCGAGGTGCTCACGGCCAACCGCGAGCGCGGGCCCTCCCGCGACTGGATCGCGGTCGTCAAGACCACCCGCGCCCGCAACAAGATCAAGGCCTGGTTCAAGGCCGAGTCGCGCGACGACACCGAGCACACCGGCCGGGCGCTGCTGCAGGAGCACCTCGGCAAGGCCGGGCTCCCGCCGCAGAAGATCGCCGGCTCGCCGCTGCTGGCGGACGTCATCCGCGAGATGGGCTTCAAGAAGGCCGACGACTTCTACATCGCGCTCGGCGGCGCGAAGATCTCGCCGAAGGTCGTCGTCAACAAGGTCATGCAGCGCCTGAAGCAGGGCGAGGCGGCCGAGGAGCAGGCGACGACGGTCGAGTCGCTCGTCTCCACCAAGCGCGAGCGCCGCCAGCCCACCGGGTCCTCCAACCAGTACGGCATCGTCGTGGAGGGCGTGGAGGACGTCCTGCTGCGGATGGCCAAGTGCTGCCGTCCCGTTCCGGGCGACCCGATCGTCGGCTACGTCTCCCTCGGCCGCGGCATCACGATCCATCGTGACGACTGCCCCAACGCGGCCGCGCTGCGGAAGGACCCCGAGCGCTTCGTCCGCGTGCACTGGGAGGGCGAGCACGTCACGTCCTTCAAGGTCGAGCTGCAGGTGGACGGCTGGGACCGTCACCGTCTGCTCGAGGACCTCAGCCGCACCTTCTCGGAGGCCGGGATCAACATCGTCGAGGCGCGCTGCCTCGTCCAGACGCCGATGGTGCAGAACCGCTTCGTCGTCGAGGTCGCCGACACCCGTGCGCTCAAGGCCACGATCAACCGGCTGCGCAACATCGACGGCGTCTTCGACGCCTACCGCGTCACGCCGGGCGCGGGCTGAGCCGACGGCGCGCCGGCCGGCCCGACGCGGCCGGTCAGCCCGCCCGGCGGTAGCGGATGTGCGTGGACAGCGGGGAGTGGAGCACCTCGACGGGCTCGAAGCCGAAGCTGCCTGCGCCCGCGAAGATCCGCTCGCCCGAGCCGAGCAGGACGGGGGCGATGTGGAGCGTGAGCTCGTCGATGACTCCTGCGGCGAGCGCCTGCCGCACGGTCGAGGCGCCGCCCGCGATGCCCACATCGGCGTCGCCGGCCGCCTCGACCGCCTGCGCGTAGGCGGCGTCGAAGCCGTCGGTGACGAAGTGGAAGCTCGTGCCGCCTTCCATCTGGAGCGACTCGCGGGGGTGGTTCGTCAGCACGTACACCGGTGCGTGGTACGGCGGCTCGGGCCCCCACCACCCGCGCCAGTCCTCGTCCCACTCGCCGCGGATCGGCCCGAACATGTTGCGGCCCATGACGTAGGCGCCGCGAGGGCGCATGAGCCAGCTCGTCGCGGCCGCGTCGGCCTCCGTCGCGCGGGGGTCGCCCATGTGCCAGGCGTGGACGTCGTGCCCGCCCCGGCCGAGCGGGTGCTCGCTGCTCTGGTCCGGGCCGGCCACGAAGCCGTCGACGGAGATCGCCATGTGACAGGAGGTGTCCGGCATCCGCGACACTCTCGCAGACCGTCGCGGCGCGCCTCTAGCTGACGACCGTCAGCGCCTTCGGCAGCACGGTGAAGCGCGCCTCGGTCACGTCGCCGATGAAGTCGCCGTCGACCTGCAGGGCGATCGGGCGCCCGTCGCTGCTGGTGACCGTGAGGCCGTCGACGCCGGCGAAGCCGTCCACCGCGCGGTGCTTGGTCAGGCGCGCGTTGGCGGCCAGCAGCCGGTAGATGACGCTGGGCATGATCGTCGGCGTGGAGCGCTTGAGCACGACGCCCGAGACGTCCCCGCTGTCGAGCTCGGCGCCCTCGGCCAGGTGCAGCGGGATGGACTTGAAGTACGAGTACGGATCCGCGTTCTGGACCAGCGCCGTGACGCCGGAGTAGCGCGTGCCGTCCGGGAGCCGCACGTCCATCCGCGGGGGCCGCGCGACGTAGCGCGTGGTGAAGATCGCGAGCCCCGCGTACATGAAGTAGTAGGCGCCGAAGCGGTGCTTCAGGCGCGGGTGGCTGTCGACACGCTCGGTGACGCTGGCGTCCAGGCCCAGGCCGGCGCAGAACGTGAACACGCGGTCGTTGACCTGCACGAGGTCGACCTGCCGCGGGGTGAAGTCGTCGGCCAGGCGCAGCAGGTGCTCGGTGGCGTCGACGATGTCGTTCGGGATGCCGAGCAGCCGGGCGTAGACGTTGGTGGCTCCGCCGGGCAGGCAGGACAGCGGGGTGTCCGACCCGAGCAGGCCGTTCGCCGCCTCGTTGACCGTGCCGTCCCCGCCGAAGGCGACGACCACGTCGTACCCCTCCAGCGCCGCTTCGCGCGCCAGCGCGGTCGCGTCGTTCTTGCCCTTCGTGTCGATCGCGTCGACCTCGTAGCGGCCCTGCAGCGCGTAGACGACGAGGTTCTTCAGCCGGTCGGACACGGTCGTCGCGTACGGGTTGACGATCACGAGCATCCGCTTGCGATCGGTCGGCGCGTCGAGGGCGAAGGTCTCGCCCAGGCGCTCCAGGGTGTCGATCGGCGGCATGTGCGGGAGTACACCCGATCGCGCGGACCGTTACCGGC
>JAOPZU010000620.1 GCA_025963955.1 Solirubrobacterales bacterium | reverse complement strand
GACCGCGCGCAAGACGGCGCCCGGCGTCACGGCGCTGCTCAAGCAGGCGCAGCCCTTCGCCGACCAAGCGGCTCCCGTCTTTGCCAAGCTCGCGCCGCAACTGGCGTGCGTGCGGCCCTACGCCCCGGAGATCGCCGCCCTCATGACGCAGTGGTCGAGCTTCACCCAGCCCTACGACAACACGGGCCACATCGGACGCCTCTGGGGGAACGCGGGCGCTTCGAGCCTGACCTCCAACCCGCTGACGGCGGCGGAGTTCACGAAGGTGACCGGACAGGGCTACGCCTTCCCGCGGCCTCCCGGACTTGACGCCGGCAAGCCGACGTTCGACGCGGAGTGCGGCATCACCAAGGACGCGCTCGACCCGACGAAGGATCCGGAGAAGGTTCGATGAAGCGCATCATTCCCGCCCTCTTGGCCGCGGCCGTCGTGGTCCTCGCCGTGATCGTCTTCACCGGCGGCGACAAGCCGTACGTCGTCTACGTGAAGGCCAACGACGCCGGCGGCGTCCTGAAGAACTACAACGTGAAGATCGGTCAGGTCGCTGCGGGCAAGATCGCCGACATCTCCCTCGACAAGCAAGACCACGCGGTCATCAAGCTCGAGATGGACAAGGGGGCCTACCCGATCGGCAAGGGAGCCTCCGCCAAGATCCGGCCCGTCAACCTCCTGGGTGAGAAGTACGTCGACCTGAATCCGGGCGATCTCAAGCAGCCGCTGCCGTCCGGGACGACGATCCAGCCCGACAAGACCGCGATCCCGATCGAGCTCGACGATGCGCTCAACACGCTCGACCCCGACACCCGGGCCGGGATGCGCATCCTCATCAACGAGGCCGGACTGGCGATGGCCGGCCGCGGAGCGGACTTCAACAAGACGCTGGAGAGCCTCCCGCCGGCCCTCGACGCCGCCAAGCGCGTCGTCGCCGAAGTGAACCAGGACAACGGCAAGCTCGAGTCCCTCATCACCTCGGGCGACCGGGTCCTCGCGACCGTGGCCCCGAAGAGCAACGACCTCGGCGACCTCGTGAACAGCGCGGCCAACGCCTTGGAGACCGCGGCCCAGCGCCGCGTGAACCTCGGCCGCACGATCCAGAGCGCCCCGGGCGCCCTGAACCAGCTGCGGTCCACGCTCGTGAAGCTCCAGGCCGCCAGCAGCGAGCTCACGCCTGCCGCCGACGACCTGCGCGCCACCGCGCCGCAGCTGAACGAGACGCTGACGCGCGTCCCGGCCTTCACCAAGGACGCGAAGGCCACGCTCGCCGAGGTGAGCAAGGTCTCCCCGGCGCTCTCGCGCCTCGGGACGAAGGCCGCTCCCACGCTCCGGGCCCTGCGTCCGACGGCCAACCACCTGGCGTCCTTCACGGGCGACATCCGGAAGTTCGTCGACACCCTGGACCAGGGCGGCGGCACCAAGGACTTCCTCGGCTTCGTCAACGGCTGGACGTCGGTGACCGGGAGCCGCGATGCGCTCGGTCACGTCTTCCGACTCGCGCCGACCCTGACGTACGGGTCGATCACGTCGATCACGAACCGCCCGCCGGCCAAGTCCGCGCGGTCGGGTCGGAGGACGGCGCCCAAGGCCGACAGGGCTCCGGGGGCGTCCGCGCCCGCGGCCGCCACCCCGGCCGCGCCCGTCAACCCGGTCAAGCCCGTAACGGATCAGCTGGGCAAGACCGTGAAGGACGTCACGGACGCCGTCACCGGCCTGCTCGGCGGCAAGAAGGACGGCAGCCCGCCGGCCACGTCTGCGCCCTCGGGCGACACGGGCGTCGGCAAGGTCCTCAACTACCTCCTGGGATCATGAGAACACGTTTCAGCGAGCGCCCCGCGGCGCAACAGCGCGGCTGGGTCTTCATGGCCATGGTGGGCCTGGTCGGCGTCTTCGGCGTCCTGGTCCTGGTCTACGTCGGCTTCCGGTCCCCGGACGCGATCCCGGGCCGCAGCTACTACACGATCAAGGCGAAGTTCACGGCCGCGGACAACCTCACGGGCCACTACCAGGTGCGTGACGGCGGCAAGCTCGTCGGCCAGGTGCTGAACCCGCGCGTCGAGAACGGCGAGGCGGTCGTCGACCTCCAGCTGGACCCGACGATCCGTCCCCTGAAGTCGGACACCCGCATCGAGGTGCGTCCGCGCTCCGCGGTCGGCGTCCGCTACGTCGACATCAAGCCCGGGACGAGCGGCACGCCACTCGGCGAGGGCGACACGATCCCCGCCTCGCAGACGAGCTCCACCGTGCAGCTCGACGAGGTCCTCGGGACCTTCGACACGAAGACCCGGGCGGACACGCAGAAGTTCCTGCGCGAGCTCGGGACCGGCTTCGCCGGCCGTGGCGACGACCTGAACGAGGCCCTCGGCACCGCGCCGAAGGCCCTGGACGGCACCGCGAGCTACCTGTCGGCCATCGCGAACCGCAAGGGCTCCGTCCGGAGCCTCATCGGCGGCGGCGCGACGATCGCGAACGCGGCCGACCCCGTCCGGGACCAGATCGCCAACGGCTTCCGGCCCGAGGCGGAGGCGCTTCGGCCCTTCACGGACGAGCGCGCAGCCCTGCACAGCACGCTCGACAAGGCGCCTGGCGCCTTCGGCACCGTCCGTTCCAAGCTCCCGGTCGTCGATCCGCTCGTCGAGCAGCTGCGCGGTTTCGCCCGTGACGTGCGCCCGGCGCTGCAGGCCGGTCCGGCCGCCTTCGGCCAGACGAGCGCGCTCCTCAAGGAGGCGCGGCCCGGACTGGTCGACGCGAAGTCCACGCTGGACTTCGCGAACAAGGCCGTCAATCCGACGCTGAACCTCCTGAGCGCCATCCGCCCGGTGCTGCCGAACATCGACAGGACCCTCACCGACGCCTCGCCGCTCCTTGCGAACCTCGGTGAGCACGGCTGCGACTTCGTGCAGTTCGGACAGCGCTGGACGTCGATGATGGCCTACGGACCGGGCACCAACTCGGTCCTGCGGTTCACGCTGAACTTCGGGCCTGAGTCGGTCTACGGCCAGACGACGAAGCTCTCTGGCAACACGCAGGAGAATCCCTACCCCAAGCCGTGCGTAGCCGGCCACGAGACGAAGGCGGGGTCCTAGTCATGGGTCTCATGAGCCGCTTCGAGCAGGTCCCGGGCATGGCCCGCGACCGCCACACGCGCAACGGGCTGATCGTCCTGGCCGTCGTGTTCGCCTGCATGTACTACGCGTACACCAGCGGCACGATCCCCTTCCTGCCCAAGGGCGGGACCGTCGTCACCGCCGAGTTCGCCACCGCGGCGAACGTCACCCCCGGCAAGACCCCGGTCCGCGTGGCGGGCGTCAACGTCGGTGAGGTCGAGAAGGTCGAGCGCCTCCCGAACGGGCGCGGCGTCAAGGTGAAGATGCGGATCGAGGACGGCAAGGGCGTCAACGTCCGCAAGGACGCGACCGCGCACATCTACTGGCGCACGCTGCTCGGCTTCGCGTTCTACATCCAGCTCGACGAGGGCTCCTCGCCCCAGAAGCTCGGCGACCAGACCATCGCGATGAAGGACACGACGACCCAGGTCGAGCTCGACCAGGTCCTCGCGTCCCTGACCCCGACGAGCCGCAAGGGCATGCAGACGCTCTTCAAGGAGTTCGACAAGGGCTTCGGCGGCGGTCCGTCCGGCCGGGCGCTCGACGCGGCCGGGCCCGCCATGAAGCAGATCGCCCCCGGCCTCGACGCCCTTCGCGGCACGAAGCCCGGCGACCTGACCGATACCGTCCGCTCCGCCAGCCGCCTCATGGGCGCGCTGGCCCGCAACGAGGTGCAGCTCGGGCAGGTCGTCAGCAACGCCGACACCACGCTCGGCGTCACGGCGGCGCGCAGCGCCGACCTGGACCAGATCCTCAAGCAGGCGCCGGCGAGCCTCGACCAGACAAAGAGCGCCATGGTCCGGCTCCGCACGACGCTGAACACCCTGGATCCCGTCGCCGACGCGCTGCGGCCTGGCGTCCGCGAGCTGGACAACGCAAGTCTCGCCCTGCGCCCGGCCCTGAACCAGCTGCGTCCGACGCTCGACGACGCGCGCCCGCTGCTCAGCGACCTGCGTCCCGCCCTCGTGCGCCTGAACGCTGCGAGCAAGAACGGGGTGCCGCTGCTCAAGGGGCTCGAGCCGACGCTCGTGCGCCTGCGGGACAAGATCCTCCCGGCGCTCGACGCCAAGGGCACGAGCGGCCTGAAGCTGTACGAGGCCATCGGCCCCGCGATCGCGTCCGTCTCCTCCAGCGCCTCGCTGTGGGACGCCTACGGGTTCACGCAGCGCTTCCAGGCCGCCAACGGCGGCGGCGCCTCGCTCGAGGACATCATCCCCTGCCGGGCGAAGGTCGTCCCCGTCGGACTCGACTGCAGCGCGTTCCAGGAGGCGATCGGGGCGTTCCTCGGCAAGCTCCCGGGCTCGCCCGCAAGCAGCAAGGCGAGCGCCCGCTCGTCGTCCAGGGCCAAGCCCTCGTCCTCGTCCTCCACGTCGCCGGCCAAGAAGGCCAACCCCGCGGCGGAGACCATCGCCCGGCTCACCGGGCTCCTCGGAGGCTGATCTGATGTTCAACACGGAACGGTTGATCCTCGAAGCCCGTCGTTCGGCGAAGTCGCTGACGATGCTCATCGCGCTGGCGATCCTGGCCGCGGTCCTGTTCGCCGGGCTGGCGAGCAAGCTGACCTTCCAGCGCCCGTGGGCGTCCTACCGGACGGTCAAGGCGCAGTTCAGCGACGTCAAGGGCATCTTCCCGGGCGGCCATCAGGTCCGGATCCACGGCGTGAAGGTCGGCATCATCTCCAAGTCGGAGCTCGTGAACGGCAAGCCGGTCCTCACGCTGAAGATCGAGCACAAGTGGGGCAAGATCTACAAGAACGCCAAGCTCCGCATCCGCCCGGTCACGCCGCTGCAGGACCTGTACGTCAACGTCGTCGATCGGGGCACGCCCTCGGCGGGGGAGGCGACCTCCAAGGACGTCATCGCGGGTGACCAGACCATCGCCCCCGTCGACGTCTCCCGCGTGCTCGACACCTTCAACGCCGACACCCGTCAGCGGCTGAGCATCCTGCTCAGCGAGCTCGGCAAGGGCCTCGGGGACAACGGCGGCGAGAAGCTCAAGGCGACCTTCGTCGAGCTCGCGCCCTTCCTGCACGTCGCGGAGGACACCACGCGCGTCCTCGCCGAGCGGCAGGCGGCGGTGAAGCGGATCATCGCGAACTTCGGTCAGCTCTCCGAGGCGCTCGCGAAGCGCGACAGCGACTTGAACCGTTTCGTCGTGCAGGGCAACCAGACGCTCGGCGAGCTGGCCCAGAACGACCGGCCGCTCTCGGCGACGCTCACGAGCCTCGCCGACCTCGTCCCGGTCATGCGGTCTTCGTTCGCGACACTGCAGAACCTGTCGGGTCACCTCGATCCGGCGCTCGTGAGCCTCAAGCCGGTCGCGAAGAACCTCAAGAGCGGCCTGGTGGCCCTCGGGGAGTTCGGACGGGACGCGGTCCCTGCGTTCACGGCGCTGCGGCCCGCGACGCGCGACCTGCGCACAGCGGTCAAGACGCTGCCGCAGACCTCCAGCTCGCTCTCGAAGGCGTTCCTGCAGCTGCGCTACCAGGCGCCGCAGTTCGATCGCATCACCAGCGAGCTGGTCCCCTGCATGGAGACCCTGAACCGCTTCATGAACAACACCATGTCCGTCCTGAAGTACACGGACGCCAACGGCGCCTTCCCCCGGGCCGACGAGATCGTCGACCCCGAGGCGGCGAGCTCGGTGTTCGGCCCGAACGCCAAGACACCGTCCGGCAACTTCAAGCTGCAGCCCAGCTGCGTCGGAAAGTGAGGTCGGCCGATGCGTGTTGATCATCTCCGCGGCAAGGTCATCGCCCTCATCGGGTTCGTGGCCATCTGCCTCTTCCTGTTCGTCTACCTGTACACGCAGGCAGGCGGCCGGGTCCGGCTCAACCAGCCCTACAAGCTGAACGCGCTCGTCCCCGACGCGCTCAACATCGTCAACAACTCCGACGTCCGCAAGGACGGGGTCAAGATCGGCCGCGTGCGGGACATCGAGCCGCAGGGTCAGGACAGCAAGCTGACCTTCGAGATCGAGAAGAAGGACCAGGCTCCGCTCTACAACAACGCGACGGTCCGGGTCCGGACCAAGACGCTCGTCGGCGAGTCCTACCTGGACGTCGATCCGGGGGACCCCAGGACGGGCAAGCTGGCGGACAAGGCGACGCTGCCGCTGACCGCCGCCGCCGAGGTCACCCCACTCGAGCGGATCCTGTCCACGCTGGACCGGAAGACGCGGATCGAGGTCCGCCGGAACCTCGACGGCATCGGGGTCGGCCTCGACGGCCACGGGCAGGACCTGAACAAGCTCTTCGGCGCGGTCAACCCCACCGTCGCGAACGCCGGCACCCTCGCGCGCATCCTGCAGCCGCAGCGCACGCAGCTCGCCGCGCTCATCGGCAACACGGGTGAGGTGCTGCAGGCCTTCGGCGAGCGGACCGACGCCTTCCGGAGCCTCGCGGTGGACGCCAAGACGACGGCCGAGGCCGTCGTCGACCGCGACAACCGCCTGCGGGAGTCGCTGAAGGAGATCCCCGCGACCCTCGACCGCGCGCAGACGAGCGTGAACAAGCTCGCGAGCTTCTCCACGACGGCGACGCCCGTGGTCCGCTCGCTCAAGCTGTCCTCGCGGCAGCTGTCGCCGGCGATCCGCGATCTCGCGCCGGTCGCGAAGAACACCCGCGTGCTCTTCAAGGAGCTCACGCCGTTCCTCGCCAAGGTCGACCCGCTGCTGACGCAGCTGGCGCCTGCGACGAAGAAGCTGCAGACGGTCGTCCGCCCGCTCGACGCGATGCTGCGTCAGGCCGGTCCGACGCTCAGCTTCTTCCGGCCCTACACGCAGGAGTTCGGCTCCTTCTTCTCCAACGTCGGGGCGATCATCGCGGACAAGGACGCGTACGGCTACCAGGGCCGGGTCCTCACGACCATCGGTCCCGACCAGCTGACGAACCTCACGCCCGAGGCCGCGGCGATCGTGCACCAGCTGATGACCACGGCGTCGCTCGGCGCCCTGAAGACGCGGGCGAACTCCTACCCGAAGCCCGGCACCGTCGGGGCGCCCCAGCCGTACGACGGCTCCTACTCGCTGCCGCAGGCAAACGGCGGGTAGGGCCATCCTCCGGTGATCGCCAGACCGCGCAGAACGCTCGCCTTTGCGCTCGTCCTGCTCGGTCTGTGCGTCCTGGCCGCGGTGCAGCTGCCCAGCGTCCCGTCGACCGGGCTGCTGGTCGGCGGGAGGACCGAGGAGGCGAAGGCGACGGCCGCGCTGTCGCGGCAGTTCGGGCAGGACCCGATCGCCGTGGTCGTCCGCGGTGACCTGAGCAACACGCTCGCGCCGCAGCAGCTTGTCTCGCTGCTGCGGATGGAGGGCAGGCTCGCGCGGCTCGGCGGGGTCAAGGCCGTCTACGGGCCCGGCACCTTCATCAACCAGACGATCATCCAGACCACGCGGATCATCAACCGCGAGCTGGGCTCGATCAGCGTCATCGCGCGCGGGGCACGGGCCCGGGCGGCGCGGCAGGCGCGCGACGGCGGGGCGAGCGCGGCGGAGGCGACGACGGCCGGTGAGGCCGCCTACCAGGCGGCGCTGAAGGACAAGGCCGCGGAGTACCAGCAGCTGCTCGTGCGCTTCGGCACGGTGGGGGCGCCCGCGCTGTCGAACACCGCCTTCGTGAACACCCTGGTCTTCGGGTCGGGGGTCGAGCCGAAGCAGCGCTTCCGCTGGCTGTTCCCGGACGCCCGGCACGCGCTCGTCCTCGTCCGGCCGAAGCCCGGCGTCAGCGGGCCGGCGATGCTGCAGCTCGGCCGCGAGATCCGCCGCGTCACCGCCGCCGCGAAGATCAGCGGCACGACGATCACGGCGGCCGGACTCCCGCTGCTGGCGGCGGGCCTGGAACGCGAGACCCGGACGGAGATCCTGCGGCTGGCGCCCGTCGCGGTCGTCGCGATGCTCGTGCTGCTCCTGGTGGTGCTACGACGCCGTCGCGGGCGCCTCGTCGCCCTGGCCCTCGCCCTCGGATCCCTCGGCCTCTGTCTGGCGCTGAGCTGGCCGCTCGGCCTCGGCCTCACCGTCTCCACGGTCGCCGCGCTGCCGGTGATCCTCGGCCTCGGCCTCGACTTCGCCGTCCAGCTGCAGGCGCGCTACTGGATCGAGCGCGGACGCGGCCTCGAGCCGGCCGCCGCCGCCCACGCCGCCCGCCAGGCCCTGAGACCGACGTTGCTCCTGGCCGCGGGCGCGATGGCGGCCGGCTTCCTCGTGCTCATGGTCGGCCCCGTCCCGCTGATCGACCGGCTCGGCGCCGTGCTCGCGCTGGGCTGCGTCTGCGCGGTCGCCGTCGCGCTCACCGTGGGTCCCGCGCTGCTCGTCGCGATCGACCGGGGCCCGGTGGCCCCGCTCGCGCTGCCCCGGGTCGCGCGGCTCACGGCCGTCTCCCCGCCGCCCGCGGCCCTGGCGGTGCTCGCCGTGCTGGCC
>JAOPZU010000608.1 GCA_025963955.1 Solirubrobacterales bacterium | reverse complement strand
GCGAGGCGGGCGTCCGCCACCGTGCCCAAGCGCCCGGCGCGGCGGTCGCCGAGCGCGTCGGTCACGAGCATCAGGGTGTTGACGAGCGTCCCGACGACGACGAGCGTCGGCAGCGCGCGCTCGGGGTCCACGACCGCGGTGAGCACGGGGGCGGCGAGCACCGCGAAGCCGTAGCCCGTCGCCGACTGCAGCAGCCCCCCGAGCGCGAAGGCGACGAGGGCCGCCGTCAGCGCCGGGCTCATGCCGGCGGGCGCGCGGGTGCGGCGGGGGAGCGGGCGGCATGCGGCCGCGCATCCTACGCCGGGCCCGCCCCGCGCATCCTTCGCCGGGGCCGCCCGAGGGCCGTCAGGGCCGTTCCTCAGGCCGGCGGCGCGTACAGCTGCAGGTCGTTCCCGTCCGGGTCCTTGAAGGGCGCGATGCGGCCCCACGGGTGCTCGGAGACCTCGCCGGAGAAGGTGACGCCGCGGCCCTTGAGCTCCTCGACCGTCCCCTCGATGTCGTCGCCGGCGGCGAAGGCGATGAGCGCCCCGCCGTCGCCGGCGGGCGACTCCTGCGGGCTGCCGTTGAGCCCGACGCGCACGCCGTCGTACTCAAGATCGCTCCAGTCCTCGTTCTGCTCCTTCAGCTTCAGGCCGAGGGTCTCGGTGTAGAACGCGACGGCACGGTCCATGTCGGTGACGGGCAGCCAGACGGCGGAGATTCCGGTGATCATGTGGGTGGTCCTCCAAGGGGGTGGGGTCCTTGCTCCGCTACCCGGGAGTGCCGCCTCCACACGGTCGGCGGCCCGCTGGGCGCGGCCGCGCTCAGGGATTCAGCTGCTCTCGCAGGCCGTCCTTCGCCTTGGCGCCGAGGCGGCCGAGCGCCACGCCCATCAGCGGGTCGGCCACCTTGCGCACGCCCTTGAGCTCGATCTCCGCGTCGTAGGTGACCTCGCAGCCGGTGCCGGAGGGCGCGATCGTGATCGTGTCGATCGAGACGCACGCGTCGTTCTCACCGCGCAGGACGATCTTCCCCGGCCGCTCGAGCTCGACGGTCTCGTACGTCAGCGCGGTCTCGTGGCCGAGCACCGACGTGACGACCTCGAAGCGAGCGCCGACCTGGATCGGCTGGCCGTCGCTCGTGTGGGTGGAGCTCGTGATGGACGGGTCCCACTCGGCCACCGAGCGGAAGTCCGCCAGGTAGGTGAAGACCTCGTCCTGCGCACGGGAGGAGGGGACGGTCGCGGAATAGCTGGCCATGGCCGCAGTCTTACCCCGGCCGGAAGGCGTGGACCCAAACCGGGCGCCCCGACCGCGTCGGGCACCGCCTCAGAGCAGCGCCAGGGTCCGCGCGTCCCGCTCCCCGCCGAAGAACCCGTCGAGCACCGCCACGAACGGCGCAGCGGCCGCCTCGTCCCCCGCCGCCTCGTCCCCCGCCGCCGCCGCGAACAGCGTTGCGCAGGAGCGGACCTTCAGCGCGTCGATGCCGCCTAGGACGTCCTCCGGGTCGCGGCCGGTGTGCTCCAGCAGCGCCGCCGTGGCCTCCCGCAGGCGCGCGCCGAGCACCGGATGCTCCAGGTACGCCTGCGCCTCCGCGAGCGAGCCGATCGCGTAGTGCCGGGCGACGGGACTGCGCCCGAGCCCGGCGAGCTGCGGGAAGACGAACCAGACCCAGTGGGTCCGCTTGCGCCCCGCCCGCAGCTCGGCGAGCGCCTCGTCGTACACCCCGTCGCGGTCCTGCGCGTGGAGGAAGCGGTCCAGGTCGAACGGGTCCGCCACGCGCCTACTCCCGGTAGGCGCGCCTGGGCGTGCGGTCGTCCGACAGCGACGGCTGCGAGCGCGTGACGAGCGTCTCGATCGCGTCCGCCAGGTGGATCGTGGCGATGTTGTAGTCGCCGCGGGCCACGCGGATCCGGTGCGCCTCCAGCAGGACGTCGGCGTGCGTGTGGCCGGCGGGCGGCTCGAAGCGGTAGGACGCGAGCTCGATCATCAGCCCGAGCGGGTCCTTGAAGTAGATCGAGTCCATGAAGCCGCGGTCCTTGACGCCGCTGTGCTTGATGCCGCGCTCGTCCAGCCGCTCGACGGCCTGCGCGAACGTCGCCTGGGAGATCGCGAGGGCGACGTGGTGCACGCAGCCCGGGTCGGTCGGGGTGCGCGCCGGGTCGGGCGACCGCGACTCGTCCGTGAAGATCGTGATCAGGCGGCCGTCGCCCGGATCGAAGTACAGGTGGCTCTCGCCGGCGTTGTCGAGGTTCGGCTGCTCGAAGACGAAGGGCATCCCGAGCACGCCCTCCCAGAAGTCGATGGACGTCTGGCGGTCCGCGCCGACGAGGGTGATGTGGTGGACGCCCTGGCTCTGGAGCTTGCGCATGGGGGAAGGATGCACCATGCCTACCCGGACGTGGGACGGGTACGCCGGCGGCATGATCCGGATCGGCTGCTCCGGCTGGAACTACCGGCACTGGCGGGGTGACGTCTACCCGCAGCGGCTGCCGGCGCGGGAGTGGCTGCCGGCCTACGCCGCGCGCTTCGACACCGTCGAGGTGAACACGACCTTCTACCGCCTCCCGGAACGAGAGAGCGTCGCGCGCTGGGTGCAGCAGACGCCCGACGGCTTCCTCTTCGCGATCAAGGCCAGCCGGTACCTGACGCACGTCAAGCGGCTGACGGACGTGCCCGCGGGGATCGCCCACCTCTACGAGCGCATCGCGCCGCTCGTCGAGGACGGGCGCCTGGCGGCGGTGCTGTGGCAGCTGCCGGCGACGTTCCGGCGGGACGACGAGCGCCTGGCCCGGACGCTCGACGCCCTCCCGGAGGGCCGGCACGCCTTCGAGTTCCGCGACGCGAGCTGGTTCTGCGACACGACGCTCGACGCGCTCGCCGCGCGCGACGTGGCCCTCGTCAGGGGCGAGGACGCGCGCCGCGAGCTGCCCGAGGTCGCCTCGCCCGCGAGCTGGGACTACGTGCGCCTGCACTACGGGCGGGAGGGGCCGGGCGGCGACTACGCCCCGGCCGAGCTCGACACGCTGGCGCGGGAGCTGGCGCTCGCGGCGGGCACCGGCCGCGACGTGCTGGCGTACTTCAACAACGACTGGGAGGGCTTCGCGCCGCGGAACGCCGAGGGCCTGCGCGCACGGCTCGGCGGGGCAGCCACCCCGGCCGCGGGCGTTCCGCCAGCGCTCACAGCTCGCGCAGCAGCTCCTCCGTGCTGAGCACCCGGGTGTGCATATTGCGCTCCATCATCCGCACGGCCGCGTCGGCCATCTCCGGGTCGATATGCGCGACGGCGTCGCGCGGCAGGATCACGTCGAACTCGCGCACGTAAGCGTCCAGCGCCGTATAGAGGATGCACTGCTCGGTGACCTGGCCGATGACGATCACCGCGTCCGCCTCGCGCTGCTTGAGCAGGTACTCGAGCTGGGTGTCGTAGAAGCCCGAGTGCCGCGCCTTCAGCAGCAGCGGGATGTCCGGGCCGGGCGCGATCGGGTCGACGAGCGAGGCGTCCGCCCCGTCGCGCGCCCACTCCGTCAGCTCCAGCCGGCCGGCGGTCCAATCGCCGTGGTTGTCGTTGACGTAGATGACCGTGAGGTCCCGCTCGACCGCGGCCTCGACGATGCGCTGGACGTTCGGGAGCACCTGCTCGACCGACGCCCGCAGCGGCTCGGCGTCCTCGTGCTCGTAGCGGTTGAGCATGTCCACGACGACCACGGCGGCGCTCATCGTCCCGTCTCCCTTCGCAGTTGCTCGCGCCAGGCGGTGGCGCTGCCGTCGCTCGGCGCCCGCCAGTCCCCGCGGGGCGAGAGCGAGCCGCCCGAGCCGACCTTCGGCGCGTTGGGGATGGCCGAGCGCTTGAACTGGCTCGTGTGGAAGAAGCGCTCCAGGAAGGTGTCGAGCCAGCGGTGCAGCTCCTCCTCGGAGTACTGGTTGCGCCGCTCGTCCGGCAGCAGGTCGGGCCACACGCCCGTGGTGCGATCGGCCCACGCGTGCCGGGCGAGGTAGAGGACCTTGCTGGGGGCGAAGCCGTAGCGCAGCGTGTAGTAGAGGAAGAAGTCCGCCAGCTCGTACGGGCCGACAACGCTCTCGCTGGCCGCCTCCGGCTTGTCCTTCGCCGTGGTCGGGATCAGCTCGGGGGAGATCTCCGTGTCGAGGATGGCCGCGAGCACGCGGCTCGCGTCGGGCGCGAACTGCTCGCTGTCGATGGCCCACCGCAGCAGGAACTGGATCAGGGTCTTCGGGACGGAGGCGTTGACCGAGTAGTGGGACATGTGGTCGCCGACCCCGTAGGTCGCCCAGCCGAGCGCGAGCTCCGACAGGTCCCCCGTGCCGATGACGATCCCGCGGTGGAAGTTCGCCAGGCGGAAGAGGTGCGAGGTCCGCTCGCCGGCTTGCACGTTCTCGTAGGTCACGTCGTACTGCTCGGCGCCGTCGGCAGCCGGATGCTCGAGATCCCGCAGCATCTGCAGCGCCGAGGGCCGGATGTCGATCTCGGTGGCACTGACGCCGAGCGCGCGCATCAGCTCGTGGGCGTTGGCGAGCGTCGAGTCGCTCGTGGCGAAGCCCGGCATCGTGTACGCCAGGACGTTCGCGCGCGGCAGGCCGAGGCGGTCCATCGCGCGGGCGGCGACGATCAGCGCGTGGGTGGAGTCCAGGCCGCCCGAGACGCCGATGACGACCTTGTCGGTGCCCGTCGCGCGCAGCCGCGTCTCCAGCCCGCGCACCTGGATGTTGTAGACCTCCTCGCAGCGCGCGGCGCGGTCGGCGGCCGCCGCCGGGACGTACGGGAAGCGGTCGACGTCGCGGACGAGCGCGGGGCCGTCGACGGGGGCTCCCAACGTGAAGGGGACGCGGCGCAGCGCCGCCAGCTGCTCGTGGTGGTCGGCGATGCTGTCGCCGAAGCTCGAGATCCGCGCCCGTTCGCTGACCAGGCGGTCCACGTCGATGTCGGCGGTGATGAGCTGCTCCTCGCGGGCGAAGCGCTCGGCCTCCACGAGCGTCTGCCCGTGCTCGCAGATCAGCGCCTGCCCGTCCCAGGCCAGATCGGTGGTCGACTCGCCGTCGCCCGCGGCCGCGAAGACGTACCCCGCGACCAGGCGCGAGGACTGCGACTCGCACAGCAGCCGGCGGTGGTCGGCCTTGCCGATCGTGATGTTGCTGGCCGACAGGTTCGCGAGCACGGTGGCGCCCCCGATGGCGGCGAAGCTGCTCGGCGGGATCGGCGCCCACAGGTCCTCGCAGACCTCGACGTGCACGACGAGGTCCGGCAGGTCGCTGGCGGCGAACAGCAGGTCCGGGCCGAAGGGGACGTCCTCGCCGAGCACCTGCACGCGCGTGGCGATCCGGTCACGGGCGGCGCGGAACTGGCGCTTCTCGTAGTACTCGCGGTACTCGGGCAGGAAGCTCTTCGGGACGACGCCGAGGATCCGTCCGCGGTGGACGACGACGGCCGTGTTGAAGAGGCCGTGCTCCGCGCGCAGCGGGGCGCCGACGACGATCAGCGGTTGCAGCCGTGCGCTCGCCGCCACGATGGCGGCCAGACCCTCGAGGACGGCGTCGACGAGCGCCCGCTGGGCGAGCAGGTCGTCGATGGCGTACGCGGAGAGCCCGAGCTCCGGGAAGACGACGAGCGCGGCACCGGCCGCGTCCGCCTGCCGGGCCAGGGCGATCGTGCGCTCCGCGTTGAAGGCCGGATCGGCCGGGCGCACGTGCGGGACGGCCGACGCGACCCGCGCGAAGCCCTGACGGTACAGCGAGTCGGGCAGCCCGGGGGCCTCGGATTCCGGGGATGACATGCGTGAACAATTACCCGGTCCGACCCCCGTCACGCCAGGCGGGCGTCCGATCCGGTTGGCGCGTAGACCCTCCGGGCACGCGTCGGGAGTGTCGAGCAGTGAGCACCAACGGGGGTTCCCGCCCCGCGCGAGCTCGCCGGCGGCCGCCCGCCGGTGGGTCGTCGGCGCGCTCGGTCTCCGGGGCGCGGCCGCGGAGGACGTCGCCATCATCGTCTCCGAGCTCGTCACAAACGCCTACCTGCACGCCGGGCTCGCGACGGACGAGTCGATCGTGGTCCGGGCCGGCTGGCTGCCGGACCGCGAGACCGTCCGCGTTCGCGTGTGCGACCCCGGTGGCCGCTTCGCGCAGCCGTCCGCCACCCCGCACCGCAAGCACGGCGGACGCGGACTCGGGATCGTCAGCGCGCTCAGCGAGACCTGGGGCGTCGACCTCGACGGGCAGACCACGACCTGGTTCGTCTACCGCCCGGAGGAGTCGTCGTGAGCCGGCGCTGGCGCTCAGGCGCCGGCGCGGCGGACCTCGCGCACGGCGGCGGCGCGGGTCGGATGGACGGCGAGCAACTCGCCGACCGTGAGGCGCAGCGTCCGGGCGGGAGCACCGTCCGGGCGGGCCGTGACCGCGAAGCCGGGGCCCAGGCGCTGGCGCGCGTCCAGCAGCGCGGAGAGGCCGGTGGAGTCCAGGAACCCGCAGTCGTTCAGGTCCGCGACCACGGGACCGGAGAGGTCGGCCACCGCCCGGCGGAAGCGTCGCGCGGTCGCCAGGTCCAGGTGGCCGCCGACGACAAGCACCGTCACGCCGTCGTCCGCTACCCGCTGCACCGAGAAGGGCTCGGGGGGCA
>JAOPZU010000605.1 GCA_025963955.1 Solirubrobacterales bacterium | reverse complement strand
CCAGGACCTCGCCGATGAAGTAGAGGCCGGGGCTCTTGCGCGACTCCATCGTCTTCGGCGAGATCTCGCGCGTGTCGACGCCGCCCAGGGTGACCTCGGCGGTGCGGTAGCCCTCGGTGCCGGCAGGGACCACCGTCCAGGCGCTGAGCCCCTCGGCGATCTCGTGCAGCTCGGCGGGCGTGTACCGCTTCATCGGCTTCGAGGTGAACCAGCGCTCCGCGAGCAGCGTGGCCATCTTCTTGGTGAACAGCTCGCCGAGAACGGTCCTCAGCTCACTGTCCGGGCGCGCGAGGTGCTGCGCCTGCAGCCACTCCCGGGCGTCGTGGTCGGGCAGCAGGTCGATGCTCACGGCGTCGCCGAGCCGCCAGAAGGAGGAGATCTGCAGGACCGCCGGGCCGCTGAGACCGCGGTGGGTGAAGAGGATGTTCTCGCGGAAGCTCTGCCCGTTACAGCTCACCACGGCGGCAGCCGAGGTGCCCGACAGCTCGGTGCACAGCTCCTTGAGCTCGTCGGTGATGATGAGGGGCACGAGGCCCGCGCGGGTCGGGATCACGGTATGGCCGAACCGGCGGGCGATCTCGTAGCCGAACCCCGTCGCGCCCATCGTCGGGATCGACAGGCCGCCGGTGGCGATCACCACCGAGGGGGCCGCGACCGGGCCGAGGTCGGTGTCCAGCGCGTACCCGTCGTCCGTCCTCTCGATGGCGCGGACCGCGGTCTCCAGGTGCAGCTCGACCCCCGCCTGCCGGCACTCGTCCACCAGCAGGTCACGGATGGCCCTGGACGTCGTGTCGCAGAAGAGCTGCCCGAGCTTCTTCTCGGAGTACGGGATGCCGTGCCGGTCGACCAGCGCGACGAAGTCCCACGGGCTGTAGCGGGCGAGCGCGGACTTGCAGAAGTGCTCGTTCTGGGAGAAGAAGTTGTCCGGCTCCGCGTACATGTTCGTGAAGTTGCAGCGGCCGCCGCCGGACATGAGGATCTTCTTGCCGGCCTTGTTCGCGTGGTCGACGAGCAGCACCCGTCGACCGCGGGCGGCGGCGGTCATGGCGCACATCAGGCCGGCGGCACCCGCGCCGATGATGACCACGTCCGGGGTGCGCACGGCCCGCCACGATACGCGGTCCGCCCGGCTACCCTGCGTCTGCGGTGGTCTCCGTGCCGCGGTCGCTCTGGCGCGGCTCCATGATCATCGTCTCGACGCCGAGATCCGGGTCCAGGTGGTTCGCGCTGAGGAAGGCGATCACCTTGCGCCCGGTGATCTCCTCGACGCCCTCGACGATCGCCGCACGCATCGTGCGCTGGTACAGCTCGCGGGTGGCCAGCACGTGATCCTCGTGGCCCTCGCGGACGAGGCTCTGCTCGCCCTTGGTCAGGGTGTCGCGCACGACCACCGAGATCACGTCGTCGCTCATGTACGTCCGCGCCTTGCGCGGGCCGCGTCCGGTGTACTCGCTGAGCAGCCGGACGATGAGGTTCGAGATGGCCGTGCTGGCGTTCTGGGCCTGCTGCGGGTCGGCGGGGTCGCCGGGAAGCTCGTTGCTCATGGTGACCTCCATTCTGGAGCTTTGCGGGCTATCGGCACTCCGTGGCGTTGCTTCGGCTTCCGGAGTCTACGTCCGCGGCGCGTGGGCGTGAGGTCGGGGCCCGGCCCCCGGATCAGCGCGCGAACGGCAGGGTGTGGAGCAGGCCGGTGGCCTCGAAGACACGCTGGACCTGCCGCGGGCCAGGCACGAGGGGTCTGGTGCGCATGTCGACACGATTAGCGGCGGCCGCCTCGTCTTGAATGCTCGATAATGAGCGTTATGTAGACCAGACGGAAAGAACGGGATCTTGGAGCGCGGCGGTGCACGGCCGCGCAGCGCTGACGCTCAGCCGTTCAGCGCGATCGCGGCCCGGATCAGTGTCCGGAACGCGTCGGGGTCGACGGCGTCGCCCTCGTGCAGGTCGATCGCGCGCCGGGCGTTCCCGTCGAGGCTCGCGTTGAAGAGCCCGTGCGGGTCCTCGACCCGCGCGCCGTTCGCGAACGTGAGCTTGACCTTGTCCTTGTAGCTCTCGCCCGTGCAGAGGATCCCGTCGCGGCTCCAGACGGGCACGCCGAGCGGGTTGCTCGGCTTGCGCCACTTGATCTCCTCGACGACATCGGGATCCGCCTCGAGGATGAGCCGGCGCAGGTCCGCCAGCAGCGCGCCGCGCCAGTCGTCCAGTCGCTCGATGATCGCGTCGATGTCGTCGGAGGCCGAGCGGTGAGGAGTCATGCGACGGAGCCTCCCACACCGTGGCCGCCGGGCTCCGATCACGACCCGTTAACCGGAGCACTCGATCCGGTAGTGCTATGTTGAAGCGGATCGCGTGCTCCGCTTGGTGCACGGGTCCCTTTCTCCCCACCTGCGCACGAGGCCCTCATGAGTTCCGCCGAACCTGACCACCGCCGCGACCGGATCGCGCTCTACGTCCTCTGCCTGGGGATGCTGATGATCGTCCTGGACGGGACGATCGTGAACACCGCTCTCCCGGTGCTGAAGGACAGTCTGAACTTCTCCGACGGCAACCTGACCTGGGTACTGAACGCCTACCTCATCCCGTTCGGCGGCCTGCTGATGCTCTCGGGCCGTATCGGCGACCTCATCGGCCAGCGCCGGATGTTCCTCTGGGGCATGTCGCTCTTCACCTTCGCCTCGCTGCTGTGCGGGCTGGCCGAGAGCCAGGAGGTCCTCATCGGCGCGCGCTTCCTGCAGGGCGTCGGGGGTGCCCTCGGCTCGTCCGTGATCCTCGGGATGATCATCACGATGTACAAGGAGCCCCGCGAGCAGGGCGAGGCGATCGGCGTCTACTCGTTCGTCGCCTCGGCCGGCGGCTCGCTCGGGCTGCTGCTCGGCGGCGTGCTCACCGACCTGCTCAGCTGGCACTGGATCTTTATGGTCAACCTGCCGATCGGCATCGCGACCGTCGTCGCGGCCCGGCGCCTGGTGCCGGACCGACCCGGCCTCGGCCTGAAGGAGAACAAGGTCGACGTGCCCGGCGCGGTGATGCTGACCGGCGGCCTGATGATCGCCGTCTACGCGATCGTCGGCGTGGAGAAGGAGGGCTGGGGGTCGGCCCAGACGCTCGGCCTGGCGGCCGTGGCCCTCGCCCTGCTGACGGCGTTCGTGGTCCGTCAGGCCCGCATCGCGCACCCGTTGCTGCCCCTGCGGATCTTCCGCTCCCGCAACGTCAGCGGCGCGAACCTCGTCCTCCTGGGCGTGCTCGCCGGCATGTTCAGCGTGTTCTTCTTCGGCGCGCGCTACGCCGGGGAGGTCCTGGGCTACAGCCCGATCGAGATCGGTCTCGCCTTCCTCCCGATGACGCTGCTGCTCGGCGGCGTCTCGACCCGGGGCGCCCAGCCGATGGCCGAGCGCTTCGGGCCGCGGAACGTCCTGATGGGCGGCCTGACGCTCATCGTCGGCGGCGTGCTGCTGTTCTCGCTGGCGCCCGTCGACGGGTCCTACGTCGTCAACGTCCTGCCGTCCATGCTGCTGCTCGGCCTCGGCGCCGGGCTGAGCTTCCCGTCGATCATGGGCCTGGCGATGTCGGGCGCCACTCCCGAGGACTCGGGCATCGCCTCGGGCCTCGTGAACACCTCGATGCAGGTCGGCGGCGCGATCGCGCTGTCCGTCCTGGCGACGTTCGCCGCGGAGCGCACGACCTCCCGGCTCGCGGACGGCGCGAGCGACCTGGAGGCGCTGAACGCCGGCTTCCACGTCGCGTTCTGGATCGCCGCCGGGATCGCCGCGCTCGCCATCGCGGCCGCCGCGCTCGTGCTCCAGGACGAGCGCGTGCCGGCGGCGGCGAGGGCTCCCGTCGGTGCCGAGGAGTTGGTTACGCTCTCCTCATGAGCACGGTGCCGGCGAACAGGCCTGGAGCGGAGGACGGCGCCGACGCCGTCCGGCCGCTGCGGGCCGACGCCCGGCGCAACCGCGAGCGGGTGCTCGCCGCGGCCGCCGAGGTCTTCGCCGAGCAGGGCGCCGACGCGAGCGTGGCGGAGATCGCGCGGCGCGCCGGGGTCGGGGCCGGCACCCTGTTTCGCCACTTCCCGACCAAGCACGACCTGCTGCTGGCCACGCTCGAGCTCGCGCTCCAAAGCCTTGAGGACGCCATCGGCCACGCCGAGGCCCTCGAGGACCCGTGGGAGAGCATCGTCCACGTCGTCACCGCGTGCGCCGAGATCCAGGCCCGCGACCGCGGCTTCCTGGAGTCCGTGGGCCCGGAGCTGTTCCTCGAGCCGCGGCTGCAGCGGAGCCACCACGCGAAGATGACCCGGCTCGCCGCCCTCATCGAGCGGGCGCAGGCTGCGGGCCGCATCCGCGAGGACCTGCGGGCCGAGGACATCCCGTTCCTGCTGTACGCCGTCGGCGGCGTCACCGGGCAGTGCTGCTCCGCGACCGCCGTCAGCCCCGATCTGTGGCGCCGGTACCTGGGCATCGTCCTGGACGGGCTGCGACCCGCGGCCGCCTCCCCCCTGCCGGTCCCGGCCCCGACGCCGGCCGAGCTCACCGCGCTGAAGTCCGCGCACCCCGCCTGAGCGGCCGCCCCTCCTCAGGCGTCGGCGCCCGCCGGCGCGGCGCCGGCCACGGCTCGGGCGCCCCCGACGTCGCCGAGCGCCCGTTCGACGACCGCGAACAGGTCGGCCTCCGGGGCGACGGCCGCGGCGAAGCTCGAGAGGTACAGCAGGTTCTTGAAGAAGAGGACGAGCTCCTTCGGCATCCGGAAGCCGCTCCGGGCGAGGATCGACAGCTGGCGGCCGACCGTCTGCCCGAGGCGCTCGAAGGTCACCGCGCCGTCCGCGCGCACCCCGAGCCGCTCGAGCTCGGCGCCGAGCTCCGCCACCAGCGCAGGCTCGTCGGCGTCCGCCGGGATCGCCCCGAAGCGCCGCAGCGCGGCGATCTGGCCCGCGGCGTCACCGGCGGCGAAGGCCATCAGGTAGGCGCCGAGGCTCGCCCGCTGGCGCTCGTCGAGGCGGCCGCAGATCCCGAAGTCGACGAGCGCGAAGCTGCCGTCGCGCCGGACGAGGACGTTGCCCGCGTGAAGGTCCCCGTGGAAGAGGCCGTGCGCGAGCGTGCTCGTCAGGACGCCGCCGATCGCGACCTGCAGCAGGCGCTCGCCGTCCACGTCGGCGTCGAGCTCCTGCGCGGCGCGGTCATACGGCACCCCCGCCACGTGCTCCATCACGAGCACCCGCTCGGTCACCAGGCCCGCGACCGGGCGCGGGACCTGCACGAAGTCCAGGCCGCAGGCCTCGTAGATCTCCGCGCTCTGCACCAGGTTGAGGGCTTCCAGGCGGAAGTCGAGCTCCTCGAGCGTCAACTGGGCGAAGAGCTCCACGAAGCCGGGCAGGTTGAGCGCGCTCACCTCCGAGTTCATGCGTTCGGCGCCGGCCGCCGCCAGGGCGAGGGCGCCGATGTCCGAGCGCAGCCGGCGCGGCAGGCCCGGACGCCGGACCTTCACGACCACGGCGGTGCCGTCGGCCAGCCAGGCGCGATGCACCTGGCCGATCGAGCCCGCGGCCAGCGCGTCCTCGTCGACGGCCGCCAGGGCGTCCTCCCCCAGCTCACGCGCGAGGATGCTCCGCACCGTGGCGAACGGCAGCCGCGGCGCGTCGTCGCGGCACCACGCGAAGGCCTCGACCCACGCGGGTGGCAGGATCCCGTCCGCGCTCGCGATGAACTGACCGAGCTTGATGTAGGCCGGGCCCCCGCGGCGCACGAGGCGCTGCGCCCCGGCGATCGCCGACGGCTCGGTGCGCA
>JAOPZU010000531.1 GCA_025963955.1 Solirubrobacterales bacterium | reverse complement strand
GGCCGATCATCCCACCCGGCCCGCGGGGCGCAACGGGGGTCACGTTCGTCGTCCCCTGGACGAGGAACGTGCCGCCCGATCAGGGCGCGCCGCTAGGCCCGGCTGATCTCCAGCTGCAGCACGAGCTCGTCGACCTTCACGTCGACGCCGCCCGCGACGTCAGCGCCCGCATCGAACGCGTAGGCCACCGCCGTCGCCAGCACCTCGCCGGCGATCCAGTCCTCGAACGTCCGCACCGCGGAGAGGAGCGGCTCGTCGCCCGAGACCGCGAGCGTGATCCGGTCACCGACGTTCAGTCCCGAGTCCTTGCGCAGGTTCTGCACCGCGCGCACCACCTCGCGCGCCCAGCCCTCGCGGCGCAGCTCCTCGTCGATGGTCAGGTCGAGCGCCACCGCGTGCGCGCCCTCCCGCTCGACCTCGTAGCCCTCCAGCGGCTGCATGACGAGCTGGATGTCGTCCGCGGTGAGCTCGTGCTCGTGGCCGTCGACGAACAGCCCGACCGAGCGACCCTCGCGGAAGGCCGCCGCCACGTGCGCGGCGTCGAGGGCGTCCACGGCCTGGCGGGCCGCCGGCATCTGCTTGCCGAAGCGCGGCCCCAGCGAGCGGTAGTTGGCCTTGAGCTCGTAGGAGCCGAGCTCGTCGGCGGAGTCGATGAAGCGCAGCTGCTTGACGTTCAGCTCCTCGCGGATCATCGCGTCGTGCGCGGCGATCGCCTCGCGCTCGCGGTCGGCGGCGACGATGACCGCCTCGCGCAGCGGCTGGCGGACCTTGATCTTCGACTGCCCACGCGCCTTCAGGCCGAGGCGGACGGCGTCGCGGGCGATCGCCATCTCCTCCTCCAGCGCGACGTCGCGCGGCCCGGCGACCGGCCAGTCGCTCAGGTGCACCGAGTCCAGCGGGTCCGCGTCCTCCGCGACGAGGCCCGTGTAGATCGCGTCGGCGATGAACGGCGTGAACGGGGCCAGCAGCTGCGCGACGGTCAGCAGGCACTCGCGGAGCGTCGCGAAGGCGCCCGCGTCCCCGGCGAAGAAGCGGCCCCGCGAGCGGCGGACGTACCAGTTGGAGAGGTCGTCGACGAACGCCCCGATCGCGCGGCCGGCGAAGGTCGCGTCGTAGTCGTCCAGCCGCTCGGTCACCTCTTCGACGGTGGCGGCCAGGCGCGAGCGGACCCAGCGGTCGAGCTCCGTCTCGGTCGCCTCCACGCCCTCCTCGACCGTGTACAGCTGCAGGAACGCGTAGGTGTTCCACAGCTGCCGCAGGAACAGCCGCACGCCCTCGCCGATCGCCTCGGTCGAGAAGCGGTAGCCGTCCCACGGCTGCTTGGAGGTGAAGAAGTACCAGCGGAAGGCGTCCGCCCCGAACTGCTCGATCACCGGCATCGGCGCGACGATGTTGCCGCGCGACTTGGACATCTTCTCGCCGTTCTCGTCCAGGATCAGACCGAGGCACACGACGTTCTCGTACGGCGCCCGGTCGAACAGCAGCGTGTTGACGGCCAGCAGCGAGTAGAACCAGCCGCGCGTCTGGTCCAGCGCCTCGCAGATGTACTGCGCCGGGAAGGCCTCCTCGAAGCGCGCCTGCCCGGCCGGGTCGATCGGCGCGTGGTGCTGCGCGAAGGGCATGCAGCCCGAGTCGAACCACACGTCGATGACCTCGGGCACGCGCGTCAGCAGCGCGCCCGTCTCCGGGTGCGGGAAGGTGACGTCGTCGACGTACGGGCGGTGCGGGTCGTCGAGCTTCACGCCCGAGAGCTCCTCGAGCTCCGCGAGCGACCCGATGACGTGGACGTCGCTCCCGTCCTCGCTGCGCCAGACGGGCAGCGGCGTCCCCCAGTAGCGCTCGCGTGAGAGCGCCCAGTCGACGTTGTTCTCCAGCCAGTTGCCGAAGCGCCCGTGCTTGATGTGCTCCGGGTGCCAGTTCACCGTCTCGTTCGCGGCGAGCAGCTTCTCGCGCAGCTTCGACGTGCCGACGAACCAGGACGGCTTGGCGTAGTAGATGAGCGGCGTGCCGCAGCGCCAGCAGTGCGGGTAGGAGTGCTCGTAGGGCGTGGCCTTCAGCAGGCGCCCGGCGGCGCGCAGGGCCGCGACGATGTCCTCGTCGACGTCCTTGACGAAGCGGCCCGCGAAGTCGGTGATGCGCTCGTCGTAGCGGCCGTCCAGGCCGACCGGGTTGACGACCGTGAGCCCGGCGCCCGTCCCGAGCCGGTAGTCGTCCTCGCCGAAGGCGATCGCGGTGTGGACGATGCCCGTGCCGTCATCCGCGGTGACGAAGTCGCCGGGCAGGACGGTGTGCGCGCGCTCACCCCACTCGGACGACGCGATGAAGTGGAAGGGCGGGTCGTAGCGGGCGCCCTCGAAGGCCGTCCCCAGGAAGGTCTCGTGCACCTGCGCGTCGGCGCCGAGCACGCGCTCGACCAGGCCGCTCGCCAGGACGTAGACCGTGCCGTCCCCGTCGGGGGTGCTCGCCCGCGCGTACTCGAGGTCCGGGGCCACGGCGACGGCGGCGTTCGACGGCATCGTCCACGGCGTCGTGGTCCACACGAGCAGCTCGTCGCCCTCGCGGACGGGACCCACGCCACCCGTCACCGGCAGCCGCACGTAGACCGACTGGTCCACGACGTCCTTGTACCCCTGCGCAACCTCGTGCGAGCTCAGCGCCGTGCCGCAACGCGTGCAGTACGGCACGACCTTGTGGCCCTCGAACAGCAGCTCCTTCTCGCTGAGCGTCTTCAGCGCCCACCACACCGACTCCACGTAGCTCGTGTCGAGCGTGCGGTACGGCTCCTCCAGGTCCAGCCAGAAGCCGATCCGCTCGGTCAGGCGGTTCCACTCCTCCAGGAAGGTGAAGACGGACTCGCGGCACTTGCGGTTGAAGGCCTCGATCCCGTAGGCCTCGATGTCGTGCTTGTCGTGGAGCCCGAGCTCCTTCTCGACCTGGATCTCCACGGGCAGGCCGTGGCAGTCCCAGCCGCCCTTGCGCGCGACGCGGTAGCCCCGCATCGTCTTGAAGCGGGGGTAGATGTCCTTGAACGCGCGGGCCAGGACGTGGTGACTGCCGGGCAGGCCGTTCGCGGTCGGCGGCCCCTCGTAGAAGACCCACGGCTCCGCGCCCTCGCGCCGCTCGATCGACTGCCGGAAGACGTCCCGCTCGCGCCACCGCTCGAGGATCTGCTCCTCGAGCTCGGGGAAGGACTGGGCGGGATCGACGGGCACGCGGGACATGTGCGTCCCATTCTCGCAAGCGACGGGTCCCGGACCGGGTGCGGCCCGCCGGCCGCCCGGGCTCAGACCGCGCGCGGGACCCGCGTGATGCGCAGGTCCGCGTCGCCCTTCGCGGTCGTGCCGGCACGGCCGTCCACGTGCGCGAGGACGAGCTCGCGGGCGCCGAGCGGCTGGTCCCCGAGCGAGGCGACGGTCGAGCCGCTGATCCCGCCGCGGGCGCTGAGGGCACCGCGGTAGTCCAGGACGGTGACGCGATCGCCGCAGGCGCGGCGGACCGCGAAGACCAGGCGGCCGAGCTCGTCGAGCGACGCCCGGCGGCCGGTGAGGATGACGATGCGCGGGTCCAGCGCGTTCAGCGCGTGCGTCAGGCGGTTGGGATCCAGCGTCGCCGTCAGCGTCAGGGTGCGCAGGCCGCTGCGGCGCAGCACGAGCTCCAGCGCCTGCGCGTGCAGCGCGTCCATGTCGACCGGGCGCGAGGCGTCGAAGATGAGAACGCTATCCGGCCGCGAGGCGGGCGGCGCGACGCGCTGCTGAGCCGCGAGCCAGCCCGACGTCCAGCGCCAGGCGAAGCCGAACTCGGCGGTCTCCCCGCGCTCCTCCTCGTCGAGCGACGCGACGGAGGGGAGCATGACCTCCTCCACGGTGCGCTCCATCGAGCGGACGGACAGCGACTCCTCGACGATGCGGTCGGCCTCGCCGTCGTCGAAGCGATTGAAGGCGGACTTCAGGCGCGCGGGGGTCGCCGGGCCCGCCCCGCGCTCGCGGGCGATGGAGATGGCGGACGAGACGTTGTGCGTCTCCTCGAAGGCGCTGCGCAGCGCCTCCACCTCGGCGAGCTCGAACTGCCGGTGACCACCCGCGGTGCGGCGCGGCTCAGGGAAGCCGAAGCGGCGCTCCCACGAGCGCAGCGTGTTCGGGCTGACGCCGAGCATGGCGGCCGCGGCGTTGGTCCTGATGGCGGGCATGGAGCGATCCTTCGCGTTGCGCCGGTTTGCCGCAAGGCCTGCAGCAGTACCTGCAGTTGGGCAGCTTTGGTGCGCCGGGAAGGAGAACGCGGACGGGTAGCGGATGAGCGCCGCACGGAGGTCGCTTCCGGGCTCCTGCGCGCGGCCGTTCTTGACGCGGCTGAGCGTGCAGGAACAGGGAGCGCAAGGCGCACTTCGCCCAGCTCTGCCCGTCCTTCGTTCTCTCCGTGTTCCAACAGAACTCACTTGACCATCAGCGCCCACTGGATCCGGTTGAATCGCCGGTCCGGTGCCTGGTTCTCTCACCTCCCGTGACCCACCGATGAACCACCTGGTCGTCCGAACGGCGGACGGCGCGACGCTCTGTCCCCGGTGCGAGCTCGCCGACACGCCGTGGCGCCGGCTCCGCGGGCTGCTGGGCCGGGAGCTGCCGGCCGACGAAGGCCTGCTGATCCGCCCGTCGAGCTCGGTGCACATGTTCTTCATGGGCTTCGCGATCGACGCCGTGTTCCTCGACCGGGAGCAGCGCGTGGTGCGCATCGCGGCCGGCCTCGCGCCGTGGCGGATGGCGTCGTGCCGCGGGGCGCGCGCGGTGCTCGAGCTGCCCGCGGGCGCGTGCGCCCGGGCCGGGGTGCGCGAGGGCGACGTGCTGCGCACCGACTGAGGCCCGTCATCATCACGGCGTGCCCCGCCGCGCCGCCACGCTCGCCAGCGCGCTCTTCTTCCTGCTCGGCCCGGGTGTCGAGGCGGGCCTGGGCCCGGCCCTGCTGACCGGGGGACTTCGCCGGGGGGACGGCCTCCCGGCCCAAGCGCTCTGGACGGGGCTCGGCGTGCTGCTGATGGCCGGCGGGCTGACCGTCGTCCTGCGCGCCTTCGTCGCGTTCGTGACCGAGGGGCGCGGCAGCCCGACGCCCGCGGCGCCGACGGCCAGGCTCGTCGTCAGCGGCGCCTACCGCCACGTACGCAACCCGATGTACGTCGCGACGGCCGCGGTCATCGTCGGCGAGGGTCTCGTGCTCGCGCGGCCGGTGCTGCTGGTGGCGGCGGCGGCCTACCTGCTCACGCTGGGCGCGG
>JAOPZU010000507.1 GCA_025963955.1 Solirubrobacterales bacterium | reverse complement strand
GCAGGAGCGCACGTCGGCGCGGCAGCCCGCAGGCCGCGCGCACGCGCAGACCGCCGTCGACACCCTCCAGCACGGCGACGACGTCGGTGGCCAGGACCGCGCCCGTCGTCGCGCTCACGTCATCCATCAGCGCGTCGAGGTCACCCCCCTCCAGCGCCTGGCGCCCGAGCCGCGCGATCGCGGCCTGCTGCGCGATCGTCCGCTCCAGCTGGGCCTCCGTCGCCCGCAGTCCCTCCCGCGCGAGGTCCAGCGCCATCGCGGCCCGCGCGACCTCGGCCTGCATGTGGTTGAAGCTCTCGGCCATCGCCCCGACCTCGTCGCGCGAGTGCACGCGCACCGGCGTGATCTCGATCGTGGCGTGCGCCGCGTCCAGCCGGCCCTCGCTGAAGGCCTCCATCGCGCGGGTGAACTCGCTCAGCGGCCCGCGCGCGAGGTGCCGGGCCGCGCTCGCGACCTCGCTGGTCGCGTGGGCGATCATGCCCGGCAGGACGAGTCCCACGGTGATCGTGAGCATCGCGACGAGGACGAAGATGTCCGACAGCACGGACAGCAGCTCGGACTGGTCACCGGCGACGTGGTGCACCGCCAGCAGGTAGCCGGCACCGTCGAGCACGATCACCGCGACCATCGCGCCGGTGAGCTTCAGGTGCAGCGAGCGGTCGACGCCCTCGGCGCCGCTGCGGCGCCGGTCCGACCAGGTCCGGTACCCGTAGAGGACCGAGCCGGAGTACGCCAGCACGAGGCCGGAGATGACGGTCGGCAGCCCGAACTGCTGGAAGCCGAGGATCGTCGAGAGGCCCCAGACCCCGGCCGCGCCCACGCCGAGGACGATCGTCCCGTGCGGGGCACGGTAGGGGCGCGGCATGTCGGGGGCGTCCCGCCGCAGCAGCCACACCGCGACGCTCGGCAGGATGATCCCGATGAGGTAGCAGAAGTTCGCGGCGGCCAGGAACCACAGCGGATAGCCGGACAGCAGGAAGACGATCGCGCCGGACGCGGTCAGCGACGTGGCGACCCACGGCACGTCCTGGCGGTTGCGGCGCCCGAGGACCCGCGGGACCAGGCCGTCGTCGGAGAGCTGGGACATCGTGCGGGCGGCGCCGGCCAGCGGCTGCAGCGTCCCGTGGAACATGTTGAAGACCATGAACCAGATCGCGGCCGCCTTCGCCCCGGCGCCCAGCAGCGGCGCGAAGGTCGGGCCCAGCGTCTTCATGAGCTCGCCCTCCAGGCCGCTGGGACCCAGGACGCCGAGCCACACGACGGGCAGCACGAGGAAGTACAGCGAGGCCATCGACGCACTGGCGTACATCGCCCGGGGGAGCGTCCGCACCGGGTCGCGCATCTCCCCGACGTGGCAGGCGGCGGCCTCGAAGGCGGGCGCCGCGAAGCCGATGAGGTAGAGGCCCGCCATCGCGCTCGTCACCGCGCCGAAGGCGCCGGCGAACGGGGTCTGCAGGCTGAAGGACGCTGCGCGGTGCCAGTCCACGTCGCCGGCGAAGACGGGGATGACGGCGGAGCCGAAGGCGAGCAGGGCGGACGCGCAGGCCAGCGGCAGCGCCAGCCGCGCGACCCACTTCACCCCGCAGAGGTTGACCGCGAGGAAGACGAGGATGATCGCCGTGGCCAGCGCCTTGACCGGCACGCCGGGCAGGTACCAGTGGTTGAGCGCGCTCGCCGACAGCACCGCGGTCAGCCCGCACGTCGGGATCCAGCCCCACCAGTAGGCGACGCCGGCGAGGTTGGCGAGCACCGGGCTGTAGGGACGGAAAGCCTCCGCGCAGGTCGCCGAGATCCCGCCCACGCGCTTGGGCCACATCAGCACGAGCTCGATCCACCCGGGGACGGCGGCCCAGGCGACGAGCAGCCCGACCACGAGCAGCGGGATGGCGGCGGTGCCCTGCGCGGCCAGCAGCGCCGCCATCAGGAACAGGCTCTGGTTGGAGCCGCCCATCGCCATCGCCGTCGCGCCCTGCCACCCGAGCGTCCGCGGGTGTTCCGGTGTGTCCTCCGAGGCGTCGGCAGCGGCCACGAGCATCGGTACCGGTTATCGGCACCTCCCCACTTAGCTTGAGAATCTACCCAGCGCGCAGCCGCGCGAGCACCGCCATGACCCGGCGGTGCTCGGAGTGCTCGTGGCCGATGTCGAGCTTCTGGAAGATGCCGGTGACGTGCTTCTCGACGGCGGCGGGCGTCACGCCGAGCGCCTGGCCGATGCCCGGGTTCGACTTGCCCTCGGCCATCAGCGCCAGGACCTCACGCTCACGGGCGGTGAGCTGGTCCAGACGACTGTCCCGGCGCTTGCGGGCGACCATCCGCCCGACGACCTCCGGGTCCAGCGCGGAGCCGCCCGCCGCGACGCGGCGGATCGCGTCGGCCAGGACGGCCGTGTCCGACACCCGGTCCTTCAGCAGGTAGCCGACGCCGCGCGCGTCGTCCCCGATGAGGTCCAGGGCGTAGTGCTCCTCGAGGAACTGCGAGAGGACCAGGACGCCGACGTCCGGGAGCTCCTTCCGGATGCGCAGCGCCGCGCGCAGGCCGTCGTCCGTGAGGTCCGGCGGCATCTGGACGTCGACGACGATGACGTCGGGGACATCCGCGTGAACGGCCACGAGCAGCTCGTCCGCGTCGGCGACCGCGCCCACCACGTCGAAGCCGAGGTCCCCGAGCAGGCGCACCAGGCCCTCGCGCAGCAGGGCCTGGTCCTCGGCGACGAGGACACGGAGCGGGGCGTCGGGCACCCGCCCAAAGCTACTGCGCGAACCGTCCCGGAGCCAAAGGGCTCGCCGCCGCCCACCCACCTCGACCGGCCCCACCCTCTGGTCGACCGGAGGGTCCGCCGGGGGACGAGACCGTCTGGCACCGGGGTTCAGGACCTCGCGTCCTCAGATGCTCGGCTCGTCCTCCGACCGGCGGTCCATAGAGCCCGGCCCGGCCCTCCCGCACGATGGAGCTATCCGTTTCCCACGTCGCACCAAGGAGTCCACGCCGATGGCCGTCGAACCGCAGCTCAACGATCAGGAGATCGCGAGCCTGATGGAGATCCCGCACCCGAGCAAGGCGAACGGGGAGTCGCTCTACGGTGCCACCAAGGTCTTCCCGGACTACCAGGCGGAGGCGGGCGAGACGTACTTCGGCCTCGTCCACGGCCTCGTCCACGAGTCCTCCGTGAGCTTCGTCGCCGTCCTGCAGGCGATCCGCGCCGAGAAGAAGGGCTTCGACACCGCGCTGTACTTCTACGGCATCGGCGCGCTCAACTGCCTGGCCAGCCGCGGGTTCCCGACCATCGGGGACGAGGTCTTCCCCGGCATGCGCAACGAGAACAACGTCCTCGAGCGCTACATCGGCATGGGCGGCAAGGTCTACGCCTGCCGGCTCGGCCTCTCGCTCCACGGCGCCCGCGAGGAGGACCTCATCGAGGGCGTCATCCCGGCCCACCCGCTCGACCTCCAGGACGCGGTGATCCACTACGCCCGCAAGGGCGCGATCATCAACTCCACCTGGATGTTCTGAGCGATGGCCGCCGCTCGTCCCGCCCTGGACCTCGACCTGCGTGCGGAGCTCGCGGTGCTCGGTGTCCGCTCGACCCCGCCGCTCGCCCGGCGGGGCGGGGCGGGGCCGAGCGACGACGGCCACTGGGCGGTCGGCGGCTCCGCGGTCGCCGCGACGCTGCCGGTCGTCGCCGACTCGCCCTTCGAGCTGATCGAGGGCGGCGTCCTGACGCGGGACGGCGTCGTCATCGAGGACGCGCTGCTGGAGCCG
>JAOPZU010000492.1 GCA_025963955.1 Solirubrobacterales bacterium | reverse complement strand
GGCCCGCGCCGAGGCCACCCGCGTGGCGGACGAGGCGCAGGCCCGGGCCATCGCCCTCGTCGAGGAACACCGGCAGGCGCTCGACGCCCAGCGCTCGACGCTCGAGTCGGAGGCCGCCCGCGAGCGCGCGGAGCTGCGGGCGGAGCTCGACGCGCAGCGGCTGGAGCTGCAGGAGCGCCTGGCCCGCGACCGAACGAGCATCCAGGAGCAGGCCGACGAGCAGCTCGCGCAGGAGCGGGCCGAGCTCGAGGCGCAGACCGAGGCGGCCGCCCACGCGCTGCGCAATGCCATCGAAGCCGAGCAGCAGCAGGCTCGTGAGGAGATCGACCGCGCCCGCGCGGAGGTCGACGCTGAAGTCGAGGCGATCCTCGCCAAGCGCGAGGAGGAGGCCCAGGCCTCCGTCACCGCCCGCATCGACGACGCGACGGCGGAGGCCGCGCGCCTCGTCGAAGCCGGCCGGCAGGACGGCGCGGAGCTCCGCCGCCAGGCCGAGGCCGAGCTCGCCGCGGCGCGTGCGGAGGTCCGCGAGCAGATCCGCACCGCGCGTGAGCAGGCCGCGGCGCTGCTCTCGATCGCCCGGGCCGAGGCCGACACCGCGCAGGCCGACAGCGCCGAGCTCGCCAAGACGATGAAGACGCTGACCGACCGGCTGCGGGACATGGGCCGCCGTCTGGAGTCCGACGTGACCGCAGCGCAGCGGCAGATCGCCGAGCGCGCCTCGCTGCAGTCCGTGCAGGCGCGCCACCGGGCGGAGAACCCGGACCTGGAGGCCAGCGCCACCGCCGTCGCGGCGGAGGTCGTCCGGCTGCTCGGCGCGGCGGGCCGCCAGGACGACCCGCCGGCGCCGAACAAGCCCTAGGCGTTAGATCGCGGCACCCTCGACGTCGGGTTCGACCGCGCTGAGGCCGAAGCTTGCGCGGAAGTCGGCCAGCTCGCCGACCTCGATCGCGTAGCCGTGCTCCGGGCCGGGGTAGCGCTTGGCGCGCACGTCCTCCGCGTAGGCGGCGACGCCCACGGCCATCTCGTCCAGCAGGTCGGCGTAGCGCTGCACGAACTTCGCGCCGCGCCCCTCGCGGATGCCGAGCAGGTCGTGGAAGACGAGCACCTGGCCGTCGGTGGCCGGGCCGGCGCCGATGCCGATGACCGGGATCTCCATCATCGGCATGATCACCTCGGTCACCGCCGACGGGATCGCCTCGAAGACGATCGAGAAGCAGCCGGCCTCCTGCAGCGCCAGGCACTCATGAGCGATCTTGACGGCCGCGCCGGCGCTCTTGCCCTGCGCCTTGTAGCCGCCGAGGGCCGTGGCCGTCTGCGGCGTGAGGCCGACGTGGCCCATCACCGGGATGCCGGCGTTCACGATCGCGCGGGCGCGCCGGACGGACGTCTCCCCGCCTCCTTCGAGCTTGACGGCGTCCGCACCCGCCTCCTTGACGAAGCGGAAGGCGGTCTGCACGGCCTGCTCGTCGGACACCTCGTAGCTGCCGAACGGCAGGTCCGCGACGAAGAACGGCGTCTGCAGCCCGCGCCGGGTCGCCTTTGCGAGCACCATCAGCTCGTCGGGCGTCACCGCGACGGTCGAGTCGTAGCCGAGGACCGTCATGGCGCCGGAGTCGCCCATCAGGACGAGGTCGACGCCGGCACGGTCCGCCGCGCGCGCACTCGGGTAGTCGTACGCGGTGACCATGACGAGCGGCTCGCCGCGCCGCTGCTTCTCCAGCAGCCGGGGGAGTGTCATCGGCAGGCGCGAGGCGTCCTGCGGCAGGTGCATCGTGGTAGGCATGGTCGACATCGCAAGGCTCCTGACGAGAGAGGTTCGAGCGCCTAGCGGGGCTCGGAGAGGAGCACCGCCACCGCGTCGTCCACGGTGATGATGCGGTTGGTCTTGGCCTCGACGTGGACCACGCGGGGCTCGTAGGTCTCCATGTCCTGGCGGTCGTACTGGCCGTAGGAGATGACGATGATCGTGTCGCCGTGGTGCACGAGGCGGGCGGCGGCGCCGTTCACCTTCATGCAGCCCGAGCCGCGCTCGCCGGCGATGGTGTAGGTCTCGAACCGCTGGCCGTTGTCGACGTCGACGATGGCGACCTGCTCGTGCTCGAGGATGTCCGCGGCCTCCAGGAGGTCGGGATCGATCGTGATGGACCCGACGTAGTGCAGGTCGCAGTCGGTGACCGTCGCACGGTGGATCTTGGACTTCAGCATGGTGCGCTGCATGGTGGTTCAGCGTCTCCCTGAGGGGTCGGGACCGAGAGTGGTGTTGTCGATGAGGCGGACCCCGCCGACGTGGGCGGCGACCACGACGAGCGTGCCGCCGTCGATCGTCGTCACGGGGGCGAGGGTGCGGGGGTGCACGAGCGCCAGGTACTCCGGCGCCACCCCGAGGTCGGTCATCGCCTGGACGGCGACGGCGTGCACGTTCTGGGCGTCGCGTTCGCCGGCCGCGAAGGCGGCCTCGGCGGCGAGCAGGCCGGCGCGCAGCGCCAGGGCCTTGGGCCGGTCGTCCGCGCTCAGGCGCACGTTGCGCGAGCTGCGGGCCAGGCCGTCGGGCTCGCGGACGGTGTCCACGGCCTCGATCCGGATGGGGAGGTCCAGGTCCTCGACGAGCTTGCTGACGACGAGCACCTGCTGCGCGTCCTTGCGGCCGAAGAAGGCCACGTCGGGCTGGACCATGTTGAACAGCTTGGTCACAACGGTCGTGACCCCGTGGAAGTGCGCGGCCCCGCGGTGCGCGCCCTCGAGCGTCTCGACGAGCGGCCCGGACAGCTGGACGCTCGTCGCGAAGCCGTCGGGGTAGACCGTCTCCAGCGACGGGGCGAAGAGGAAGTCGGCGCCCGCCTCCGAGGCCTGACCCGCGTCCGACTGCTCGTCGCGCGGGTAGGCGGCGAGGTCCGACGCGGCGTCGAACTGCGCCGGATTGACGAACAGCGAGACGACGACGTGCTCGCAGGCCAGGCGCGCCTCGCGGATGAGCTGGACGTGTCCGTCGTGGAGGGCACCCATCGTGGGCACCAGGCCGATGACGCCGGCGGGGTCCTGCCGGCGCGCGGCGCGGACGGCCGTCCGCAGCTCGGTGACGGTGCGCAGCGTCCGCACGGCTCAGGCCGCTCCCACGGGCGTGCGGCCGGCGAGGGCGCGCGTCCGGTCGGCGAGGACGTCGAAGAGCGGCAGCAGCTCGGGCGTGCGCGCGGCGACGGCGTCGCGCTGGCGAGTGACCGTCGCCTCGTCGCCCCGGGCGATCGGCC
>JAOPZU010000482.1 GCA_025963955.1 Solirubrobacterales bacterium | reverse complement strand
GCTCGTGCAGTCCGGGTGCCCGCGGAACATCACCACGAGCCGCGGGTCCTCGAGCTTCGCCTCGCGCAGGAGCCCCGCGGCGTGCAGGCAGGTCTCGCACGTGTGCTCGTCCTGGACGCAGGACATGTAGGCCCAGGCCTTCGGGTCCGCCTCCGCGTGGCGCGCGAAATGGCCGCGCGCCTCTTCCACGTGCTTTGTGAGGTGCTTGCTGCCGAACAGCTTGCTGGTCAGGCGGCCCATCCGCTGATGCTCGCACGCACCGGCCGCGGCGCGCGCGCGGCCCGGCGCCCAGTTACTTCGGCAGGCGGGGCGCGATGATGCGGTAGGCCTTCAGCCCGAGGCCCAGGCGCTCGCGGTCCTCGCTGAGCATCGGGTCCAGCTGGGTGAGCTCCTTCACCCGCTCCAGCCGGTAGGCCACCGTGTGGCGGTGGGCGTAGATGGCCGCCGCCGTCGCGTTCATGTTGCAGTTCTGCTCGAGGTAGGACTCGAGCGTCCCCACGAGGTCGGTGCGGTACTGGTCGTCGTAGCGGACGATGGGCGCGACGGTGTCCTCGTAGAAGGAGCGCACCTCCTCGGGGTGCGAGGCGAGCACTCGGAAGAGCAGGCGGTAGGTGCCGGTGCCGATGTCCTGTGCGATCGGCGCGTCGCTCTGGCGCAGCACGTCGAGGACGAGCTCCGCCTCCTGCACCGCGCGCGAGAACTCGGCCGGGTCCGCGTAGAAGGAGGACAGCCCGACCGTGCCGTGCTGGCGCAGGCGCTCTGCCAGGCGGCGGCCGCGCTCGAGCGTCTCCTCGGGGGCGGCGTCGCCGCCCGTGGCCGGCAGGATCGCGTAGACGCGGTCCTCCATGTGCTGCGCGAGGGCGCCGGGGTACTCGCCGCCGATGAGGGCGACGACGTGGCGCGGGCGGTCCGTGGTCAGCTCGGCGCAGAGCACGACGGCGCCGCGGGCCAGGTCGCAGCCCAGGCGGCCGGCGCGGCGCACGATCTCGCGCGGCTCCAGGTCCGGGCGGGAGCGCAGGTCCTCCAGGAAGCTGCCGCGCAGGTTCTGCTCGACCTCCTCCTTCGCCTCCTCGATCGCAACCTCGGTCAGCGACGCGACGGCGGCCAGGTGCAGGTACTCACCGGCCTCGGCCGTGGCGGGGGCGCCCGCCAGGAGGATGACCGCGCCGACGACCTCGTCGCCCGAGGCGATGGGGACCTCGCTCACGATGCCCGGCGGCACCGGGCTGGGGCGGTCCTTGACCTTGTCGGCGACGTACCGGCGCAGCGCGGCGACCTCGTCGTCGGACGCGGTCGGGTGCGCGTTGTTGCCCTGGCCGACCGCCAGGGCGCCGAGGCGCGGGATGACGATGGCGACCGGGGCGCCGCACGCGTCGGCCGCCAACCGGGCGACGCGGTCGAGGCCGTCGCCGCCGAGCACGGCCTCCACCATCTGCAGGTGGATCTCGCGCAGGCGCTGGACGAGGCCGTTGGGCGAGGAGGCCTGGGTGTCGTGAATGGGGGCGGCTGACAAGGGGAGTGTGTGGTGGGTGCGGCGGGGGACGACCGGGGGGAAGCGGGGTGCGGCGGGGGATGGCAGGGGTGCGGCGGGGCGTGCGACGCGGCGGGGTCTGGCCCCGCCGCGTACGCGCAGCTGGAGCCGGACTAGGCGGTGGCCGCCGCGTCCGGGTGGGCCTGGAGGATCTCCTCGCCGGACTCGCCGGTCCGGACGCGGTAGGCCTCGTCGACGGGGCACACGAACACCTTGCCGTCACCGACGGCGCCCGTGCGGCCGTGCTTGAGGATCGTGTCCACGATCGTCTGCACGTCGCCCTCGGCGACCACGCACTCCAGCTTGACCTTCGGCCGGAGGTAGTTGGTCAGCTCGGCGCCGCGGTAGCGCTCCGTGATGCCCTTCTGACGGCCGGAGCCCTTGACCTCGCTGATGGTCAGCGAGGGGAACCCGAGCCCCAGGAGCTCGAGCCGGATCGGCTCGAACGCCTCGTGGCGGATGTATGCCTCGATCTTCTTCATGCGGGCACCTCCTTCGTGGTCGCGGTGGGAACGACGCTCGCGGTCGCGGTCGTCGGCATCGCACCGTAGCCCACGAGCTCGGGCGCCGGGATGAACTGCTCGGGGTACCCGTACATGCCGTGCTCGGAGATGTCCAGACCGGCGTCCTCGTCCTCTTCGCTGACGCGCAGGCCGTAGGTCTTCTTGATGATCCAGAACATGCTGTAGCTCATGATGAACACGAAGGTGAAGGCCACGATCACGCCCACCACCTGCGCCAGGAGCTGCTTCCCCGAACCGGAGTAGATGAGGCCGCCGTGCGGGTCACCGAAGGCGTTGTAGACGGCCAGGCGCGGCGCGGTGAAGATGCCGCACGAGATCGTGCCCCAGATACCGCACAGACCGTGGGCGGTGAGCGCGCCGACCGGGTCGTCCAGCTTCTTGTCGATCGCGAAGACGCCGAAGACCACGATGACGCCGGCGATGCCGCCGATGATCGGGGCGGTCCACATCTCCACGTAGCCGGAGGGAGCGGTGATGGCGACGAGGGCGCCGATCGCGCCGTTGCCGGCCATGCCGATGTCGAGCGTCTTCGTCTTCAGGTAGGCGGTGATGCCGGCCATCAGGACCCCGGAGGCGGCGGCGAGGTTCGTCACCAGGATGATCTCGGGGAAGCGGCCGTCGAGCGCGCTCAGCGCCGTGCCGCCGTTGAAGCCGAACCAGCCGAACCACAGGATCAGGACCGACAGGCCGAAGAGCGGCATGTTGTGGCCCGGGATCGCCCGCGGCTTGCCGTCGGGTCCGTACTTGCCCTTGCGGGGCCCGAGCAGGAGGACTGCGGCGAGGGCGCCGGTGGCGCCGATCAGGTGGACCGCGGTCGAACCCGCGAAGTCCTGGATGCCGACGAAGCCGATGTCCTTCCAGATGCCGGTCGGCACCTGCAGGAAGCCTCCGCCGAAGACCCAGTGCGCTCCGAGCGGGTAGATGACCGCCGCGAAGACGATCGAGTACATGACGTACACGCCGAACTTGATGCGCTCGAGCGTGGTGCCCCAGACGATGGCCAGCGAGACGGCGCAGAAGACGAACTGGAAGAAGAACTTCGCCTCCACCGTCACGTCGAAGATGCCCATCACCGGGAACGCGGTGGCGGGATCGCCGAAGGACCGCAGGAAGAAGCCGTCCGTCCCGAAGAGCCCGCTGAAGCCGTGGTGGTCAGGACCGAAGGCGAGGGCGAACCCGCACACCCAGAACATGACCGCCGCGATCGAGAAGTTGGTGAGGATCTTGGCGACGACGGTGCCGGCGTTCTTGCCGCGCGAGAAGCCGATCTCGAGGAACATGAAGCCGACCTGCATCAGCATGACCATCATCCCGGCGAGCATCACCCAGATCGTGTTGATGCCCGTGCTGTCGGCGAACTTGCCGTTGCCGGCTGCTTCCAACGTGTCCGCCGAAGCGATGGCGGGGACTACCAGTGCGGCCACTAGGCCTAAGGCGAGCCCGCGGGCCACCGTTGTACGTCGCATACATCCTCCTGGGTCGAGTAGCGAGGGCCATACTGCGGCAGGGGGCGCGCTTCCTCTTTAGCCGGGTGTCGAAAGATCGGCGGGAGGCGTTCGCCAGGTGGTCGATGGCCCCTCTCCGGGCTGTCCTACAAGGGGGCGAACGGCAGCTCGATGCATTTGGCCACCGGGATAAGGTGCCCTCCGGGACGCCGATCTACTGTGCTGTCCTCGTCACGCGCGCGCCGCGAGCGGTGCCCGTTCGCGCGCCGTGCGGAACGCGTCTGGACCCGATCCCCCCGGAGGACTGAAGAGCCCAATGAGCAAGACCCGTCAGCACAACGTCTACGCCGCGCAGTGGAGCGCCGATGGTGACGCCATGGGGTCGATCGACCTCTCGGCTCCCGGCGGCACCGAGTTCGGCGAGAACGTCTTCTCGGTGGGCGTCCAGCGCGCCCGCCTGCCCAAGCACACGTTCAAGGCCCTCGAGGCCGCGCTCGCCGAGGGTCATGCCCTCGACGCGACGCTCGCCGACACCGTCGCCCAGGCGATGCGCGAGTGGGCGATGGAGAAGGGCGCCACGCACTACACGCACTGGTTCCAGCCGCTGACGAACCTCACCGCCGAGAAGCACGACGGCTTCTTCGAGCCCGTCGGCGACGGCACGGCGATCGCCGACTTCTCCGGCAAGGAGCTCATCCAGGGCGAGCCGGACGCGTCGTCCTTCCCGAGCGGTGGACTGCGCGCGACCTTCGAGGCCCGCGGCTACACCGCCTGGGACCCGAGCTCGCCCGCGTTCATCATGAACAACCCGAACGGCGCGCTGCTCTGCATCCCGACGGCGTTCGTGTCCTGGACGGGCGAGGCGCTCGACCACAAGATCCCGCTGCTGCGTTCGATGGACGCGCTCAGCACCGCCGCGGTGAAAGCGCTGCGTCTGCTCGGCGACGACAGCGTCCAGCGCATCTTCACGACGATCGGCCCCGAGCAGGAGTACTTCCTGATCGACGAGCAGTACTACTTCGAGCGTCCCGACCTCTACACGACGGGCCGCACGCTCTTCGGCGCCAAGCCGCCCAAGGGCCAGGAGCTCGACGAGCACTACTTCGGCTCGATTCCCGAGCGCGTGCTCGCGTACATGATGGAGGTCGAGAACGAGCTGACGAAGCTCGGCATCCCGATCAAGACGCGACACAACGAGGTCGCGCCGGCGCAGTACGAGCTGGCGCCGGTGTTCGAGAACTCGAACATCTCCTCCGACCATCAGCAGCTGACGATGCAGGTCCTGCAGTCCGTGGCGCGCAAGTACGGCCTCGTCTGCCTGCTGCACGAGAAGCCCTTCCAGGCCCTGAACGGCTCGGGCAAGCACAACAACTGATCGATGGGCACCGACACCGGCAGCAACCTGCTGAAGCCGGGTGACACGCCGGAGACGAACGCGCAGTTCCTGTTCTTCTGCGCCGCG
>JAOPZU010000462.1 GCA_025963955.1 Solirubrobacterales bacterium | reverse complement strand
GGGGACAAAAACGACGCCGCGCCCCGGGCCGTACAACGCCCGGGCCTCCGGCAGCCGTGCCCGCCGCCGGTAGCCGCGCCCGCCGCCGGCACCCGCCCCCGCTACACGCTCCGCCCACCCGGCGCCGCGCCGTGCAGGCGGCCGAGGTCGAGGGGATGCCGCGGGGCCTTGATGGGCGGGATCGCGTCGTAGCGGCTGAAGCGGTAGGACGAGCGGGTGGTGGTGTCGTCCGGGTCGTCGCAGAGCGGGTCGAAGGTGCCGCCCTTGCGCGTGGCGCCGTGGGTGAGCTCGCGCAGCGGCAGCGGCTGGCCCTTCGCGGCGACCCACAGCTCGGCCTCGGTCCCGCCGGGGACCGCACCGTCGTCGCGGATGATCCGCGCGCGCCGGCCCTGGTCCGGCACCGTCCTGGACTCGAGCGACAGGGTCCCGAGGTCCTGCGGCAGGCAGTGCGCGAGCGTCTTGGGCTGCAGCTGCTTGACCGTCTTGAGCAGCGGCGTCCCGAACGACGGCGGCGTCTTCACCCAGCGCCCCGCGAACGCGTCGGCGGCCGCCTGACCCTGGGCGCCGCCGCCCCGCAGCCAGTAGCGCCGGTCGCCGCGAGCGTAGGTCGCCGTCCCGATGATGATCAGCGACAGCGTGCCGTCGCGCGTGGACCTCGACGTCGTCCGCAGGCGGCCGTCGTCGCTGACGTCCGCGAGCAGCGTCCCGCGGCCGTCGCGGTCCACCGAGACACCCGAGGCCCGGTAGCTGTGGATGCGCCTGAGCGCGGCGGCGGTCCGCTTCAGCAGCACCTGGGCCGCAGTCGGACCCCCGGCCGGCGATCCCCCCGCACCTGACCCCGAGCCACCACCGCCGCACGCCGCCAGGCCCGAGGACGCGAACACGACCGCCAGCACCGAGGGAAGGACACGCCGAAGGGACATCCCGTCCTACGGTAGCCGGAGGACCCCCGCCTCCGCGCCCCGTCAGGCCACCTGCAGCGCCGGCGCGCCACGCCGCGCCTGGAGCACCACCCGCGCGCCGCTCCCGGGGCTGACCGTGATGTGCCGGCGGCGCCGCCCCTCGTCCTTGCCGGCCACGTCCGGCGCGGCCGCCAGGTCCGTCGTCGCGAGCAGCTCCGCGAGGACGACGCGCATCTCCAGCATCGCGAACGCCTGCCCGAGGCAGCGCCGCCGCCCGCCCCCGAACGGCAGCCAGGTGAAGGTCCCGGGCCCCTGCTCGAGGAAGCGCTCGGGCCGGAACGCGTACGGGTCCGGGTAGAGCGCCGGGTCGTGGTGCACCAGGTGCACGTTCGCCGCCAGGGAGCACGAGCCCGCGGCGTACCGCACCCCCCCGATCTCCACGTCCTGCGCGACGAAGCGCGGCTGCGTGAACAGCAGGACCGGCCGGCAGCGCAGCGCCTCCTGGATCGTCGCGGTGATGTACGGCTCGTCGCCGGCGTCGACCGCCGCCTGCAGCGCGCCCAGCACCCGCGGCGTGCGGACCAGGCGCTCGCACGTCCACGCCAGCTGCGATGCCGTCGTCTCGTGCCCGGCGACGAGCAGCGTCATGAGCTCGTCGCGGACGTCGAGGTCCGGCATCGGCGTGCCGTCCTCCTCCGTCGCCTCCAGCAGCATCGTGAGCACGTCTCCGTGCGGACCGGACGTGTCCGCGCGCCGCCGCGCGATCTCCGCCTCGATCAGCCCGAGCGCCCGCGCCCGGACCCGGAGGAAGCGCCCCCACGGCGACCGCGGTCCGAGGTCCCGCTGGAGCGCGGGCATCATGTTGACGGGCGCCGCGCCGACCTCCAGGTACTCGGTCAGCACCGCGCGCAGCGCGTCCAGCCGCCCGCCGGGCTCGAGGCCGAACACCGCGCGGAGGATCACCTCGAGCGTCAGCGCCTGCAGCCGCGGGTGCAGCTCGACCGGCTCTCCGCGGGGCCAGGCGGCGATCTCGCGCGCGGTCACGTCTTCCAGCAGCCCGGCCAGCGCGGTCATGCGCTCGCCGTGGAAGGCGGGCAGCATCAGCTTGCGCTGGCGCAGGTGGTCCTGCCCGTCGAGCACGAGGACGGACCGCGCACCCACCAGCGGCTCCAGCACGCGCCCGCCCACGCCCGGCGCGAGCACCTCCGGCGGCGCCGCGAACATCGCCTTCACCTCACCCGGATCCGTGAGGTTGACGATCGGCGGCCCGAACAGCAGCCGCAGCGTGAACCGGCCGCCGTACCGCGCCCGGCACCGCTCGAAGAACGGGACGGGCTGCGCGACCCAGCGTGCGGTCTGCAGCGCGGCCGGGAGGCGGGGACCGGGCGGGAGCGGCGCGGGCATGGCGCGAGCCTACGCCGCGGGATTCACCGTCGCAGGATTCCCGCGCTGGCGCCGGGCGCGAGCTGCGTCCCGGTCACCGGCACGTCCCCCAGCGCCTCGTCGATGGCCGCGAGCACGTCGTCGTCGAGGGAGACGCCCGCCGCCTCGGCGTTCTGGTGCACCTGCTCCGGCCGCGAGGCGCCGATGATCGCCGAGGCCAGCTCGCCGCGCCGCAGCACCCAGGCCAGCGCGAGCTGGGGCATGCTCAGGCCCGCGCCCTCCGCGATCGGGACGAGCCGCTGGACGGCCTCCAGCGTCGCGTCGTCGAGCCGGTCCTTGATGAACGTCGACATCTCGGGGCTGGCCGCCCGCGTGCCGGCCGCGGGCGCCTCGCCCGGCTTGTACTTGCCGCTGAGCACGCCCTCGGCGAGCGGGGACCAGACGACGTGCGAGATGTCGTGCGCGAGCGTCAGCGGGAAGACCTCCTCCTCCGGGGCGCGCCACAGCAGCGAGTACTGCGGCTGCGAGGACACGAACCCGGGGAAGCCGACGGACGGGCCGACCTCGAGCGCCGCCTCGATCTGCTCGGGCGTCCACTCGCTGAAGCCGAGGTAGCGCGCCTTGCCGGACCTCACGACCTCGCCGAGCGCCTCGAGCGTCTCCTCCAGCGGAACGGTCGAGTCGTAGCGGTGACACTGGTAGAGGTCGATGTGGTCGGTCTGCAGGCGCTCGAGGGACGCGTCGACCTGCTTGGCGATCTGGGCGGCCGACAGCCCGCGGTCCGTGTCCGACATGGGGAAGAAGACCTTCGTCGCCAGGACGTAGGAGTCGCGGTCGTACTCCTTGAGGATCTCGCCCCAGGCCGTCTCCGCGGCGCCGCGCCCGTAGACGTTCGCGGTGTCGAAGAAGGTGATCCCGGCGTCGAAGGCCGCCCTGGTGCAGGCGACGGTCTGGTCGCGTTCGATCCCGCCGGAGTACGTCAGCCAGGAGCCGAGCGAGACGACGGAGACCTCGAGGTCGGAGGTGCCGATGGTACGAGTTTCCATCGCTCCACCTTAGAACCCGTCAGTGGCCGTCGCCCTTCGACGGGATGCGGAACATGCCCGTCAGCTGGGCGGCGAAGCCGAGGTCGCCGCGGACGCTGATCCGGCGCCGCATGAACATCATCGCCGGGTTGGCGTTGCCGGTGACCAGGCGCAGGAAGTCGGCGGCCTCGACCTGGATGCTCACCCGCGGCCGACGCTCCCGGCCTCCAGCAGGCGCACGTCGCCGTGGTGGATGTGGGTGAGGAACTCGTCCGGGTCCCCGTCGGCGCGCCCGGTGATGCGCCAGCCGATGGCGGCGTCCACCTCCGCGGTCCGGTCGCGCCGCAGGTGGTCCCCGAAGCGGGCGAAGATCTCGCCCAGGACGATGTCGCGCACGCTCCCCGCCATCCGCGCCCGGAGCTCCTTGTCCGTCAGGTCCGCCACGACGCCGGCCACCGCGGTCGCGTCGATGGCGAGCGGGTCCAGGTCCGGGCGCGCGTCCGCCGCGGCTGCGGGACGCTCACGCCCGAGGACGTCGAAGCAGGCGGCGGCCGCGATCGCCAGCGCCACCTCGCCGTCCAGGCCGAGGCCGCCGCGCAGGTAGAGCAGCGCCGGGTGCTCCTGCCCGGTGACGAGCAGCAGCAGGTCCAGCGCGTCCGCCTCGATGGTGATGTCCGCCGGGGGCCCGGTCGTCCCGCGCTCGGCCACCGCGGTCCGGCCGTCGAGGGCCAGCACGACCGTGTCGCTGCCGCCGTCCGAGCGGCCGGTCAGTCGCAGGGCGAGGCGGACGGGCTCGCCCGTCCAGCGCGCCGGGGCGACGAACTCCTCCAGGCGGG
>JAOPZU010000452.1 GCA_025963955.1 Solirubrobacterales bacterium | reverse complement strand
GGCGGCGCCACCACCGTCCAGCGCCGCCGCCTCGCCCTCGCCCTCGGCCTCAGCGCGCTGCTGGCGATCGGCGTGTGGGTCGCCGGCCTCGGCTCGGATGAGCAGAGCGGCGCGGGCGCCGCGGAGGCCGCGCGCGCGAAGGTCAGCCTCCCGCAGCTGCCCGGCGGCGGGCGCACGATCTTCCCCCGCCACCGCATCGTGGCGTTCGCCGGCAACCCGCAGGACGAGGAGCTCGGCGTGCTCGGCATCGGGTCCCCCGCCACGGCCGTCAGGAAGCTGCGCCGGCAGGCCGCCGCGTACGCCCGCCGGACACGGCCGGTGCTGCCGGCGCTCGAGCTCATCTCGTCGGTCGCCGCGGCGGCTCCCGGGGCGGCCGGGGACCACGTCATCCGTGCGGACTTCAGCACGATCGACCGCTACCTGCGTGCCGCCCGTAAGGCCAAGGCGCTGCTGCTGCTCGACATCCAGCCCGGCCTCGTCGACTTCCCGAGCGAGGTCAAGCGCCTGCAGAAGTACCTGATCCAGCCCGACGTCGGCGTCGCCCTGGATCCCGAGTGGCGCGTGCAGCCGGGCCAGATCCCGGGGCAGGTCATCGGCTCGGTGACCGCCGCGGAGGTGAACCTCGCGAGCGAGTACGTCGCGCAGCTCGTCTACCACAACCATCTGCCGGAGAAGCTCTTCGTCGTCCACCAGTTCACCGAGGGCATGGTCACCCAGCCGGAGCAGCTCGTGAAGCGGCCGGGCCTGGCGATGGTCTTCAACGTCGACGGCGTCGGCGCCCGCCCGAACAAGGTCTCGAAGTACCGCAGCCTCGCCGCGGCCAAGCCGCAGTTCCGGCACGGCTTCAAGCTCTTCTACAAGGAGGACACCGGGCTGATGAAGCCCGGTGGCGTGATGGCGCTGACGCCCCGGCCGGATCTCGTCATCTACGAGTGACTGGCACGCTCGTCCCACAACCGTCGCTAGGGTCCCGCCCATGTCCCGCCTGACCCGTCTGCTCACGCTGACCGCCGCCCTCGCCGTCGCCACCCCGGCGGCCGCGCACGCCGCCGATCCCGTCTTCGCCCCGGTCGACACCCCGGGCCCCGCGCTCAGCGTCCCGGCGGACAAGCTGAAGGCGGCGCTCCAGTGCTCCGCCGGGCTGGACGCGACGAAGCGGGCGCCGGTGCTGCTCGTCCAGGGCACGGGCGCGACGGCGAAGGACAACTGGTCCTGGACCTACGAGCCGGCGCTGGACAAGCTCGGCATCGTCTGGTGCGCGGTCGACCTGCCCGAGCAGGCCACCGCCGACGTCCAGCTCGCCGGCGAGTACGTCGTCAGCGCGATCCGGACGATGCACGCACGCTCGGGTCGGAAGATCGCCATCATCGGCCACAGCCAGGGCGGCATGGTGCCGCGCTGGGCGCTGCGGTTCTGGCCCGACACGCGGCCCATGGTCGACGACCTGATCGGGTTCGCGCCGTCCAACCACGGCACGACGCAGGCCGGGCCGACCTGCCAGAAGGGCTGCTCGGCCGCGAACTGGCAGCAGGCCGACACCTCGAACTTCATGAAGGCGCTCAACTCGCGGCAGGAGACGTTCAAGGGCATCTCCTACACGAACGTCTACACCCGGACGGACGAGATCGTGCAGCCGAACCAGAACCCGCAGACCGGCAGCTCCTCGCTGCGCACGGGCGACGGCGCCATCACGAACGTGGCCACGCAGGACATCTGCCCGACCGACGTCTTCGAGCACCTGAGCATCGGCCTCGTCGACCCGGTCGCCTACGCGCTCGCGGTCGACGCACTCGGCCACGACGGCCCCGCCGACCCCAAGCGCGTGCCGCTGACGACGTGCGCGATGCCCTACCAGCCGGGCATCAACCCGGCAACGCTCGCACAGGACTCCTCCGCCGCGCTCGCCTCCTACAGCGCCTACCAGCCGCGCGAGTTCCCGGCAGAGCCCGCCCTCGCGTGCTACACGACGGCCAGCTGCCCCGGCGCCAGGACGGGAACCGCGAAGACCGCGTGCAGCTCGCGGCGGCGCTTCGTCGTCCACGTTCCTGCGCGCTTCGCGCGCGGCGTCCGCGTCACCCTGGGCGGCCGGGTGCTGCGCCTCAAGCGGACCGGCGGCCGCCTGACGGTGACGGTCGACCTGCGCGGACGCAGGGCGGGGAGCCTCAGGCTCCTCATCCGTGGGCGGACGGCGAAGGGCACCCCGGTGCAGCAGGCACGGACCTACCGCCTCTGCGGCTGAAGTCGGACGACGATGCCGCTCGTCGTCCTGCTGCGCGGCATCAACGTCGGCAAGGCGAAGCAGGTGCCGATGGCGGAGCTGCGCGCGCTGCTCGCCGAGGCGGGGTACGGCGACCCGCGCACGCTCTTGCGCAGCGGCAACGCGGTGGTCGCCTCCGACGAGGAGCCGGACGCGGCGGCGCGGAGGATCGAGGACCTGCTGGCGCAGCGCTTCGGCTTCCCCGTCGACGTCGTCGTCCGGCCCGCGGTGGACCTCGACCGCATCCTCGCCGCCGACCCTTTCACCGGGATCGCCGAGGACCCGTCCCGGCAGCTCGTCGCGTTCCTCGGCGGACCGCCCGACGCCGACCGCCTGCGAGCGCTCACGCAGCTCGACCACGCCCCCGGCCGGCTCGTCGTCGCCGACCGCGAGCTGCACCTGTGGTGCCCCGACGGGCAGGCGCAGAGCACGCTGGCCAAGGAGCTCGCGCGCGCGAAGCTCGGCACGACCGTGACCGTGCGCAACTGGCGCACCGTGCAGAAGCTCGCGGCGCTTGCCGCGAGCGACCACAGCGCCTGAGCCGCTGCCTCAGCCCGTCCCGAAGACCCGTCGCAGCCGCGTCAGCTGCGCGCGCGCCGCGGACAGCCGCGGGTCCTTCGCCGGCAGCAGCGCCACGAGCGCCTCGGCGGCCGGCTCGTCCTCCTGCCCCGGCACCGAGCGGCACCAGCTGCTGAGCAGCTCGGGGTCCCGGCTGCCGAGGACCGCGGTGCGCAGCCCGTGCTCCAGCCGCTGGCGCGCCTCGACGATCCGGGGCGCGCTCGAGCCCGGCAGCACCCCGTCCCGCGCGAGGGCCAGCGCCTCCCGCAGGCGCCCGTCCGCGAGCAGGCGCTCGGCCTCCTGCAGGTCGCTCGTCGCGGGCACCGCGAAGCCGTACGGCCGCGCGGTGAGCAGCGGCCCGAGCGTGCGGCGCAGGCGGCTCATCTCCGCGCGCAGCGTCACGGGCTTGCCCTCCTCGCCGTAGACCTCGAGCGTCAGCTCCTCCGACGTCAGGCCGTGCCCGGAGAGCAGCAGCACCGCGAGGATCTCGGCGTGCCGCCCGGACAGCTCGACCGGGCCGCCCGGCAGCACGAGCCGCGGCCGGCGGCCCAGCAGCTCCAGCCGCGCAGCGGGCGCGGTGGCGCCGCTGGCCGCCGTCGCCCGGC
>JAOPZU010000441.1 GCA_025963955.1 Solirubrobacterales bacterium | reverse complement strand
CGGTGCTGCTCGGCCGGGGCCAGACCCCGTGGGGGCCGCACGCCCCCGTCCCGCCCGGTCCCCTCGCGATCCTCGACTGGGGCGTGCGCCCGCTGGACCGCCCGGCGCTGCTCGTCGACCACCACGTCCCCGAGAGCGAGCCGGGGGCGCAGCAGACGTTGCTCAGCGGCCACGGCGAGGAGCCCGAGACCACGACGGCCGCGCTGATGCGGCGGCTCGTGCCGGAGGCCCCCGCATGGCTGGCGGCGGTCGGCACGGTCGGGGACCTCGGGACGCCCGGCTTCGCCCTGCCGGAGGCGACGCCCGCGCCCAAGACGGCCGTCCGGGAGCTCGTCGCCCTGGTCAACGCGCCCCGCCGGTTGGCCGAGGGGCCCGTCCGCACGGCGCTCGCGCTGCTCGTGGAGCACGACGAGCCGAAGGCCGCGCTCGCCGACCCCCGGATCGAGGAGCTCCGGGAGGCCAAGCGCGCCTGGAAGGCCGAGCTCGACCGCGTCATCCGCACGCCGCCGGTTGTCGGCCCGGCGGTGGCGCTGCTGCGGTTCCGCTCGTCCGCCCAGGTCCACCCGCTCGTGGCGACCACCTGGGCCCGGCGGCTGGCTCCGCGGGTCGTCGTCGCGGCGAACGACGACTACCTGCCCGGCTACGTGAACTTCGCGATGCGCGGAGGCGAGGGCTCGCTGCTCGACCTGCTGCGCGCCGCGCTGCCCGAGGGGTTCCGCGGCGAGGCCGCTCACGGCCACCCGCGCGCGACCGGCGGCTCGCTGCGTCCGGCGGACTTCGCGCTGACGATGGCGCGGCTCGGGGTGCCGGCCGCACCGAGGCACTGACGAGCGCCTGCGGCGTAAGGTCTCGGCATGAGCGCCCACGACTACGTCATCGTCGGAGCCGGATCGGCCGGCTGCGTCCTCGCCAACCGCCTCTCGGAGGACCCCACCTGCCGGGTCCTGCTGATCGAGGCCGGCGGGAAGGACCGCAGCCCGAACATCAAGATCCCGGCCGCCTTCCCGAACCAGTTCCACACCAAGCTCGACTGGGACTACTCCACCGACCCCGAGCCGTTCGTCGACCAGCGGCGGATGTACGTCCCGCGCGGCAAGTCGCTCGGCGGGTCGAGCTCCATGAACGCGATGCTCTACGTCCGCGGCCGCCCGCTCGACTACGAGCTGTGGCAGGCGCAGGGCGCCCCCGGCTGGGGCTGGGACGACGTGCTGCCGTACTTCATGAAGTCGGAGAACAACGCCCGCGGGGCGTCCGAGTTCCACGGGGCGGGCGGCCCGGTCGAGGTCGCCGAGCAGCGCTCGCCGCGCCGGATCTGCCGCGACATCCTCGAGGCCTGCGTCGCCGCGGGCATCCCGCGCGCGGTGGACTACAACGGCCCGGAGCAGGACGGCGTCGCGCCCTTCCAGGTCTTCCAGAAGAACGGCCAGCGCTGGTCGACCGCGGACGCCTACCTGCGCCCCGCGATGCGCCGCGGCAACCTGGAGGTCGTGACGGGCGCGCTCGTCCAGAACCTCGAGCTCGACGGGGACCGGGTCACCGGCGTGCGCTACGCCCGCGGCAAGCGGACCGAGATCGCCCGGGCCGACCGCGAGGTCGTGCTGTGCGCGGGCGCGCTCGGCTCCCCGCAGCTGCTGATGCTGTCCGGCATCGGGCATCCGGACGAGCTGCGGGCGGCGGGCGTGCAGCCGCGGCACGAGCTGCCCGGCGTCGGCCGCAACCTGCAGGACCACCCGTTCATCACCGCGCTCTACGAGGTGTCCGACACCGACACGCTCTACCAGGCCGACAAGCCCAAGCACCTGCTGGAGTGGGGGCTGCGGCGCTCGGGCAAGCTCACGTCGACGGTCGCGGAGGTCAACGCCTTCGTCCGCACGCGGCCGGGCCTGCCGGCCGCCGACATCCAGTTCCACATGGGCGCGGCGTACTTCGACGACCACGGCGCCGAGGAGTTCGACGGCCACGCGATCGTCCTCGGCCCCGTGCTGGTGAGCCCCAAGGCCCGCGGTCAGGTCTGGCTGAACTCGGGCGATCCGGCCGACAAGGTGCGCCTCGTCACGAACTCGCTCTCCGAGCCGGAGGACATGCAGTCGATGGTCGCCGGGCTGCGGCTCGCCCGCGAGATCGCCGCCTCCGACCCGCTGCGGTCGAAGATCGTCCGCGAGATCAAGCCCGGCCCGGACGCGACCGAGGACGCCGACCTGGAAGCCGACATCCGCCAGCGCCTGATGCTGCTCTACCACCCGTGCGGCACCTGCCGCATGAGCGACAGCGAGGAGCTCGCGGTCGTCGACTCCCAGCTGCGCGTCCACGGCCTGCAGGGGCTGCGCGTGGCGGACGCGTCGATCATGCCGATCGTCCCCGGCGGCAACACGAACGCCCCGACGATCATGATCGCCGAGAAGGCCGCCGACCTCATCCGCGAGCACGCGCCGGTGCCGGCCGGCTGAGGCGGGCCTCAGGCGAGCGCCGCGACTACCCGCGGCTTCACGGCGGTGCCGAGCAGCTCGATGCTGCGGAGCATCACCGGGTGGGCCAGGCGCTCGTTCGTCATCTGGATGGTGACGCGGTCCAGGCCCCCGAGGTCGCGGGACGCGGCGAGGATCTTCGCCGCGATTGTCTCCGGGTCCCCGACGAACAGCGCGCCGGACGGGCCGCGCGTGGCGTCGTAGGCCGCGCGCGTGACCGGCGGGAAGCCGCGCTCGCGCCCGATGCGGCTGAACATCCGCTGGTAGCCGGGGAAGAACAGATCGGCCGCGGCGTCGGTCGTGTCGGCCACCAGGCCCGGCACGTGGATCGAGACCTTCAGCTGCTCGGGCGCGAAGCCGCTGCGGGCGCCGGCCTCGCGGTAGAGGTCGACGAGCGGCCGGAAGCGCCGCGGCTCGCCGCCGATGATCGCGACCATCAGCGGCAGGCCGAGCGAGCCGGCCCGCGCGAAGGAGCCGGGGCTGCCGCCCACGCCGAGCCAGATCGGCAGCGGGTCCTGCACCGGGCGCGGGTGGACCGCCTGCTCGACGAGCGGCGCGCGGTGGCGCCCGGACCAGGTCACGACGGGCTGCGCGCGGATCGTCAGCAGCAGCTCCAGGTGCTCGGCGAAGAGCGCGTCGTAGTCCTCCAGCCGCAGGCCGAAGAGCGGGAAGGCCTCCGTGAACGAGCCGCGCCCGACGACGAGCTCCGCGCGCCCGCCGCTGATGAGGTCGAGCGTCGCGAACTGCTGGAAGACGCGGACCGGGTCGGCCGCGCTGAGGACGGTCACGGCGCTGTTGAGGCGGATGCGGCGGGTGCGCGCCGCCATCGCGGCGAGGATCAGCGCGGGCGCCGAGTCCAGGAAGTCCGGTCGATGGTGCTCGCCGACGCCGAAGGTGTCGAGCCCGGCGCGGTCCGCCTGCTCGGCCTCCTCCAGCAGGTGCGCCATCCGCTCCGGTGGGGCCAGCGTCACGCCCGTGTCCGGGTCGGTGACGGCGGCGACGAAGCTGTCGATCCCAAGCTGCATGCTCTCCATCCTGCCACCCCGTACCCTGTGGCCGATGCGCCGCGCCGGCCGGTTCCCGAGGCGATGAGCACCGACGCCGGCGAGGCGACGCTGGCGATGCTCGCGGCGTTCAACGCGCGCGACGAGGCGGCGTTCCTCGCGCGCTTCGACGAGAGCATCGTCTTCGTGCCGCTGCTCACCTCGACCGGTCTCGACCAGCCCGCCTACCGGGGACTGGAGGGGATGCGCCGCTACTGGCGGGACGTCGCCGCCTGGGCCGACGGCCGGATCCACGCGGCGTCCGTGCGCAACCACGGTCCGTTCGCCATCACCCGCGCGACGGTCGTCGCGACCCCGCACGGGGAGCACGAGCGGAGCGTCGCGGTGACGTACGTGGTGCACGCCCGCGACGGGAGGATCTGCGAGCTCACGACCCTGGCCGACGCCGGCGGCGCCCGCTCGAGCTTCGGCCTGGAGCCCGGCGACGGGCAGGACGCCTTCGCGCTGCGCCTGCCGGCCGTGGGCCACAGCGTGGGCGCCGCG
>JAOPZU010000429.1 GCA_025963955.1 Solirubrobacterales bacterium | reverse complement strand
GTTCGCGTGAATGCCCCGTGGCGCCGGCTTATGCCGCACCGGACGGTCTGCCGCAGCGTGCAGGGCGTGAACCTGCAGCTGCCCTGGTCTCACCTGCTCCCGGACTACGCGCGCTCCGCTCCGGCCTACGGGCAGAACCTCGTCGAGCTCGCTGTCGCGCTGGACGCCGGTCGGCGGCCGGGAGCCGGGCCCATGCGGATGCTCGACGTCGGCGCGAACATCGGCGACTCGACGGCCCAGGTGACAGCTCGCACCTCAGCCGAGGTGCTGTGCGTGGAAGGCGACCCCTACTGGGCGCGATACCTGCGCATGAACCTCGGGAACAACCCGCGCGCCCACATCGTGGAGGCGCTGCTCACCGACTCGGACGGGGAATGGGATGCGGCCGCGCCCGTGCGCGAGGGCGGCACGACCCGGTTCGTGCAAGCCGGAGCAGGCGGCGCGCTTCCGAGCGTCACCATCGACGAGCTCCGCGCCCAGCATCCTGATTTTAACGGCCTGCGTCTGGTGAAGTCCGACACGGACGGCTTCGACGCGATCCTCGTGCCAGCGATCGCCGAAGCCTGGGCGGACGCGGGCCCCGTGCTGTTCTTCGAGTGGGACCCGCCGCTCTCCCGCAAGGCCGACCATCGCGATCCCGACCTGATGTGGCGCAAGCTCGCGCACCTCGGCTACTCGGACCTGGTGCTCTGGGACAACGGCGGCGCCCCGCTCGGGCAACTGCCGCTGGCCGAGGCCGCCGCGCAGTCGAAGACCCTGGTCCGTGGCTCGCGCGCTCTCGGGTACACGTTCTGGGATGTGGCGGCTCGGCGCGCGGACGACACCGTTGCCGCAGCCGCGTTCGACCGGCTCGCGCCCGGCCCGTTCTCGGTGGAAGGACTTCTGAGCTAGATTCCCGGTCGCCGTGCGGATCGTCATCGATGGACTTCCCCTCCGGGGAGTCAACAGCACCTCGATCGTGATCGAGCACCTTCTGGGTGCCTGGGTGGACCGCGACCCCGCCGACGAGCTGCACCTGCTCACCGGTCCCGAGTGCACGTTCCCGATCCCGCCCGGGGTCACGCTGCACCGGGTCGACCTCGGATCCCGGCACTACCTGGGGCGGCTGCGGGCCCAGGCGACGGTCCTGCCCCGGACCTGCCGGGAACTCGACGCGGAGGTGATGCTCGGGGTGCTGCCGACTACCGCGATCGGCCCCCTGCCGTGTCCACGCGCGATCATCGCCTGGGACCTGCGGCACGAACTGCGTCCGGCGCAGTTCGCGCGCAAGACCCGTGTGCTGCGCAGGATCAGCTTTGACATCGGGTTCCGACAGGCCGACGCGATCGTGACGATCTCCGAGCGCACGCGCGACGACCTCCTCGCCTCCCGGCCATGGCTCAGGAAGCGGATCGTCCGCGCCGCGCAGCTCGGCGGCGACCACGCCGACCGCTGGCCGGCCGGCGACCCGTCGGCCTCGCCCTACGCGATCACCTTCGGCCAATGGGGGAACAAGAACGTCAGTCTCGTCGTCGACGCATGGGCGACGCTGAGGACGCGGGCCGAAGTGCTGCCCCTGGTGATCGTCGGGCTCAGCCGGGAGTCAAAGGCGGTTCTGGAGGAGAAGGTCCGTAAACTCGGGCTGGGGGAGCTGGTGACAGCCCTGCCGTGGCTCAGCGACGAGGAGTTCCAGGCCCGTTTCAGCTCCGCGTCGCTTGTCGTGTTCCCGTCGGACTTCGAAGGCTTCGGACTACCGGCGGTCGAGGCGATGCGCCTCGGGATCCCGGTGGTCGTGACCGCGGACCCGGCGCTGCTCGAGGTCACCGGCGGCCACGCGGCCGTCATGCGCGGCTGGGAGCCCGATGACCTGGCCAACGCGGTATCGGAAGCCCAGGCGCTGGGTCCTGAGGCGCTGGACGCCGCGCGCAAGCACGCTGCCCGCTTCACGTGGGCGCGGACCGCTGCGCTGACCCGCAGCGCGCTGGCGGAGGCGATCGCGGCCGATCAGCTCCACCACCCCGTGTTCTCCACGTAGCGCCCGCGGAGGGACTTCGTGAGCCCGGGGAAGCGCCGCTTGATCGTGTCGTACTCCTCCGGCACGGCGCAGCGGACGCCCTTCGCGAGGTCGGAGAGCATCAGTCGGCCGGCCAGCGACCGTGCCCCGCGCCGCCAGCGGGCGTAGGCCTCGGCCTCGGCCTCGACAAACGGTGTGGGAACGCCGTCCGGGTCCTCGAGGACGGCGCTCCGGTACGCGTGTCGCATCCGCCGACTGATCGCCCGTCCGGTCGTGTCCGTCGCGTACAAGTACGCGGGCTTGGGCCCCTGGGCGTCCTGCTTGGCGAGCAGTCCTCGCGCGTAGTCGCGGGCCAGGGTGTTGAGGGCCTCGTTCGTCGTTCCCTGAACGCCACCGGACGCCGTGCTGTGGCGGGCGTACAGGTCCTCCGGCCTGAGGGGGTCGAACGCGTGGAAGTGGAACAGCCGCAGGCGCTGCCCGTTCGTGCTGATGAAGTACCCGTCGTCGTCCGCAGCGATCGGCCGTTCGTGCGCGTTGGCGACGCTGACGTTGTACCCGTAGTGGCGCAGCGTGCTCGCGTCGAACAGCACCGCACCTACGTCGACCCACTTCTGATCGGTGAACAGGCCGTCGAGGGGGCCGTGCAGGCATTCGGTGCGCAGATGTCCCCACCACCAGTCCAGGTACGCGTCCGCCTTGCGGTTGACGGCGCAGAACCCGAGGTTGTAGACGCCGACATGGAGCAGGTGACCTTCGGAGAAGGGGTTCTCGCGGCCGACCGGCTCCAGGTAGTGGGGCGTCAGCACGACACCGCTGCTGTCGTCCAGTGCCGGCCCGAGCTCGACCATCGGCGACGTCAGGTACGTGTCGGGGTCCAGGTAGATCACCGCCTCGAACTCCCGCAGCAGGGCCTGCAGCACCAGGGGCTTGACGGCCGTGGCGAACTCGACGAGGTCGTAGGACATCGCCAGCTCCAGAACCGTGCGCTCGGGCAGGTCCAGGTCGGCCGGCCGCATCCAGCGGACGCCGGCGATCTCGGGAAGCTCGGCGTCGGCCGTCGCGTCGATGAGGAACACCACCAGCGGATTGCCGCTGCCGTGCTCACGCAGGCTGTCGGCGAGCATCAACGCCCGCGGCAGATAGTTGCGCGCGAGGATGGTGACGTATCCGGGTGAGAGCACGGGGCGGGACAGTACCTCGCGCGCACGCGGCCCCACGTCTCAGCAGGTCAGGGTGCCGCCGAGCTCGCGGCTGACGGCACACGCCGCGGGCTTGGGCCGCTCCGCCGCGTCGAAGATGCCGAACCCGCTGTTGACCCCCGCGAAGAAGACCGCGCCGACCACCGGCTGGATCACGTTGTCGACCCCGGTCAGCACCGGGTTCGGCGGGGCGTCGATCAGCGTGTGGATGACGATGCCGTCGACGTCGCTGCGGGTGGAGAGGGTGCGCAGGATCTGCACCAGGTCCGAGGCCTGCCGTGCCGGGGCGACTGCGGCCGGCTGTCCGTTCTGAGAAGCCGTGGACTCGCCGGTCTCGGTGATCCAGAACGGCGTGCCGCCTGCTCCCGACGCCACGGCCACACCGCGCAGTGCGTCCAGCGTGGTGCCGGCCACAAGCGGATTCCACGGACCCACGCTGCCGTCGGCCCTCGGATGGGACGGATAGGGGTGGACCCCGATCGCGTCGACCGACCTCGCTGCCCCGGCTGCGAGCATGCGCCGCAGAAACGTCACGTCGCCGAAGCCTGCGGCGTTCTCCCCGTCCAGGCCGGCGGCCAGGACGCCTCCGCTGATCACCGGCATCGAGGGGGCCGCCTGCTTGATCCCGTCGTGCGCGAGGGCCAGCAGCTGCGCAAAGCGCTCCGGGTCGGCCTTCGGCGTGAACGTCACGCTGAGGTTTGGCTCGTTCCAGATCTCGATGCCGGCCGCTTCGGGATAGCGCTCGGCCAGACGCCGCGTGTACTCGCGCCACTGCGCGTCGTGTGCGTGGTCGGGCGGCCCGGTCACCGCCGGGACACAGGCCGCCGACCCGCGCGCCCAGCACGGGGAACCGATCGCCACGAGGAGCGGCCGCAGTCCCCCATCGATGGCCAGTCGATACTGCCGGTCGATCTCCGTCCAGGACCACCCGCCGGGATAGGGCTCGGCCGTGTACCACGGGGCCAGCATCCGGATCACCTTCGCGCCGGTCGTGCGCTGCAGCGCGACGTTGGCCGCGCTCACGAACGCGTTGAAGCCGAAGGCGATCCCACGGCAAGCCGTCCGCGTGATGGTCACGAACCGGCCCCGGCGCGAGCGCTGGGACACCTTGAGCGTCCCGGAGCACGCCGTCCTGCGCACCCCCGTCCAGCGGCAGGTGGTGGAGTGGCCCATCCTCGCGGTGCACACCGCAGCGGCGCCGGTGAACCCGTTGGCGGTGAGCGTGCGCAGCGCGCGTGCCTGCGCGGTCTCGCTGGCGGAGGGACCCACGGCGGCCCCGGCGAGGGACGCGAAGCTCACCCCGACGCAGAGGAACGCGGCCGCGAGTCCCACGCGCCACGGGCGGTCCGGTCTGATGCGCAGGACGGTCATGGTGAGCTTCCGGTCGACGGCATGAACGAGCACCGGAGGGACGCACCAGCCGGAGATCAGGCGGACCTTACCCGGTGCCGCTCGGCCCGAGCGCCGATCTGCCGGCGCGTCCCGCGCCGGCGTCGCGCGCGCGGTCGCGCGCCTCGGCGGTCGAGA
>JAOPZU010000425.1 GCA_025963955.1 Solirubrobacterales bacterium | reverse complement strand
TGCGCGTCGCGGCCGGGGGCCTGCGCGAGGGCGTGCTGCTCGGCCTGTCCGGCTAGCCCGGCCCGCGGGGACCCGGAATCGGCTCGTGCACGGGGCCTGCTCGCCGTCTGAGACACTGGACGGGGATGGCCAAGGCACGACCCATCGAGGGGCTTCACGCCGAGCTGCCGTTCGCGGAGGCCGCGGCGCTGACGGTCGAGGTCCGGGCCGCGGAGGTCTTCGCGCACGCGGGGCGGGCGCTGGAGACCGAGGACATCAAGCCGGTCCACGACATGCGCGTCGCGACCCGGCGACTGCGGGCCGTGCTCGAGATCTACGCCGCCTGCTTCCCCGAGCGCGAGCTGAAGTCCGTCGTGAAGGACGTCAAGGCGCTCGCGGACGCGCTCGGCGCCCGCCGCGACCCCGACGTCCAGCTCGAGGACCTGGCCGCGTTCGCGGCGGCCATGGACCCGGCCGACGGCCCGGGCATCGAGCTCTTCGGCGCGCGGCTGCGCGGACAGCAGGCCGCGGGCAACGCGATCCTGGCGGCCGGCCTGGAGGCGATCGCCGAGAACGACCTGGAGGCGCGCCTGGCGCTCCTGGTGGCCGACGCCCGCGGGACCGTCGCGGAGCCCGAGACCGTCGACGGGGAACCGGCATGAAGGCCGCACGCGTGAAGGGGCTGAAGCCCGAGGCGCCGCTGGCGGACAGCCTCGAGCGCATTGTCACCGTCCGCCTGGCCGAGCTGTGCGCGTTCATGCCCGCGGCCGAGGACCCGGCCAACGTCACCGAGCTGCACGACATGCGCATCGCCGCCAAGCGCCTGCGGTACATCCTCGAGATCTCCTGCGACCTCTTCGGCCCCTACGCGGCCCCGGCCGCGCTGCGCACCAAGGCGCTGCAGAGCATCCTCGGGGAGATCCACGACTGCGACGTGACGCTGCCGCTCGTCCTGGAGCTGGCCGACGAGACGCGAGCGGCGGATGTGGCCGCGCTGATCGCCGCGGCAAACGCCGCCGGCGCGACGGACCTCGACCCGGCGGGCGTCGCCGCGACCGCACCGCACGCGGGCGCCCACCGCGGTCTGGCGTCGATGGCCGTCTACCTGCGCGCCCGGCGCGAGCTGCTCTTCGCCCGCTTCCTCGAGCTGTGGCTCGAGCTCGAGCGCGAGGGCTTCCGCGCCCGTCTGGGGTTCGCGATCGGCGAGCGGGCGACGGCTGCGCTTTCACACGAACTTCACGTGGAACCGGGCGCGGCCGCCCTACCCTCAAGTGAGGTATGACCGATCAGCAGCTCGAGCCCACCGCTTCCGACGTGATCGGCCCCCCCGGGGATCCGGACGCCTCCGCGCTCTACTTCAACCGCGAGCTCAGCTGGCTGGACTTCAACGACCGCGTCCTGCAGCTGGCCGAGGACACGCGCGTCCCGCTGCTGGAGCGCCTGAAGTTCACGGCGATCTTCACGTCCAACCTGGACGAGTACTTCATGATCCGCGTCGCCGGCCTGCATGACCAGGTCGACGCCGGGCTCAACGACCGCGGCTCGGACGGCCGCCGTCCGACGGAGACGATCGACGCGATCCGCGAGCGCGTCGTCGGCCTGACCGAGCGCGTCGCCACCTGCCTGGACGAGCTGCGGCCCGCCCTGGAGGAGCACGGGATCCGGATCGTCTCGATCGCGGACCTCGATCAAGCGCAGCGCGCGGACGTCCAGGCCCGCTTCCGCCGGCAGATCTTCCCGGTCCTCACGCCGCTGGCCGTCGGCCTCGGGCGCCCGTTCCCCTACATCTCGAACCTCTCGCTGAGCCTCGCGGTCCTCGTCCGGGATCCGGTCACGCAGACCGTCCTGTTCGCGCGGGTGAAGGTGCCGAAGGAGATGCTGCCGCGCTTCGTCACGGTCGGCGACGGCCACGGCGACGAGGCGACCTTCGTCCCGCTGGAGGAGGTCATCGCCGCGAACCTCGACGCGCTCTTCCCGGGGATGGAGATCCTCGACCACGGCTACTTCCGCGTCACCCGCGACGCCGACTTCGAGGTGAGCGACGAGGCGGACGACCTGCTGCGCGCCGTCGAGGCCGAGCTGCGCCGCCGCCGCTTCGGGGAGGTCGTGCGCGTGGAGGTCGACGCGCGGATGCCGCTGCACCTGCGCGAGGAGCTGACGAACGCGCTCGACGTGGAGGCCCGTCAGATCTACGTGGAGCGCGGGCTGCTCGACACGAACGACCTGTGGCAGATCGTCAAGGTGCCGGGCTTCCCGGAGCTGCGCGACCCGCCGTTCGTGTCCGTCACGCAGCCGCGGCTGCAGGGGGAGGACGGTGGCCGCGGCGACATCTTCGACGCGATGCGCCACGGCGACGTCCTCGTCCACCACCCCTACGACAGCTTCGCCACCTCGGTCGAGCGCTTCGTGGAGCAGGCGGTCGCCGACCCGGACGTCCTCGCCATCAAGCAGACCGTGTACCGCACGAGCGACGACTCGCCGTTGGTGCCGGCCCTCGTCGCGGCGACCGAACGCGGCAAGCAGGCCGTCGCGCTTGTGGAGCTGAAGGCGCGCTTCGACGAGCGCGCGAACATCACCTGGGCGCGCAAGCTGGAGGAGGCCGGCGTCCACGTCGTCTACGGCCATCCCGCGCTGAAGACCCACGCCAAGTGCGTCCTGGTCGTCCGCCGCGAGGGCGACGGCGTGCGCCACTACGTGCACGTCGGCACGGGCAACTACCACGCGAAGACCGCGCGCCTCTACACCGACTTCGGCCTCTTCACCTGCGACCCGCAGATCGCCGCGGACGTGGCCGACATGTTCAACTTCCTGACCGGCTTCGCGCGGCCGCGGCGCTACCGCAAGGTCCTCGTCGCGCCGGCGCATCTCCGCGACGGCATCCTGCGCGAGATCGACCGGACGATCGCCGCCCACGAGCGCGGCGAGCACGCCCGCATCGTCATGAAGATGAACGCGCTCGTGGACCGCCGCTGCATCCGCGGCCTCTACGACGCCTCCCGCGCCGGGGTCCCCGTCGAGCTGAACATCCGCGGGGTGTGCTGCCTGGTGCCCGGGCTGCCCGGCGTCAGCGAGACGATCCGGGTGACGTCGGTCGTCGGGCGCTTCCTCGAGCACTCACGCGTCTTCGCCTTCGAGCGCGGGGACGAGTCGACGGTCTACATCGGCTCGGCCGACCTGATGCCGCGCAACCTGGACACCCGCGTCGAGCTGCTGACGCCGATCGGGGACCCCGTCCTGAAGGCCGACGTCATGGACGCCGTGGAGCGCTGCCTGGCGGACGACACGAACTCGTGGACGCTCGGCGCGGACGGGCAGTGGACCCGTAAGCCGTCCGATCCGGACCGGCCGGAGCCGCGCTCGGTGCACCGCGAGATGATGCTCGGCCACATCGCGCGCGCGGCGGAGACGCAGACGGGCTGAGCCCCGGAGCGCCGCGGGCGGCGCTCCGGCCGGCGGTGTGCTCACGGGGCGTCGCTGACCGGGCTGCCTCTGAATCGCAGTAGGTCATCCGTCCACTGCGGTGTCCGCTGCACCAAGGGCGTGCCGACAGGGGGAGAGACCGGCGCCCGCAGGCGTCCGCCGTGTCATCCCGATCCGTACGTTCCGCCCCTGGAGGCACAAATGTCGCTACACCGTCGCGCGCTCACCCTCGGCGCCACCACCGCAGCGCTCGGCCTCGGCGCAGGCGTGCTGCCCGCCGGCGCGGGCGCCGCCGACACCCCCGCGGCGCCCTCCGCAACCCCGGACGGCCTGCTCGGCCTCCCGATCACCCTCCCGACGATCCCCGTGGTCTCCTCGCTCCCCGTCGTCGGCGGCGTCGTGAGCGGCGTCCTGGGCGGCACGACGTCCACGACGACGTCGCCCAGCTCGCCGGTCACCGTCCCGACGATCCCCGTGGTCTCCTCGCTCCCCGTCGTCGGCGGCGTCGTGAGCGGCGTCCTGGGCGGTACGACGGCCCCGACGACGCTGCCCAGCCTCCCGGGCCTGGGCGCGCTGACCACAGTCCTCAGCTCCGTGCCGCTCGTCGGCGGTGGCGACCCGACCGCGGTTCTCGCCGGCCTGCCGGCGCTGCCCATCGTCGGGAACCTGTCCGGCGGCGCCGGTGCGGACCCCCTGGCCGGGATGACCTCCCTGCTGCCCGGTCTTACCGGCCTCGTCACCGGGCTTCCCGTTGGGGGGCTGCCCGCGGGCACGGTCCCGACCGGCGGTGCGCTGAAGCCGATCACCGACCTGCTGAGGCAGCTCGCCCAGGCCGCCACGGGCACCCCGCTGGCGAGCGCACTGACGAGCCTGGCCGACCAGGTCGATGCCGTCGGCGACGCCGGGGTGAGCGACGACCTGCTGAGCGTCGTCGCGTCCACCCTCGGATCGCTCGCAGCGACGCCCGGCGTGCCGACGGACGTGCAGGTCGCCGCGGCGAGTCTGGCGACCCAGCTCGCGCCGAAGCCGGTCACGACGACCACGCCCACGCCGACCCCCGTCACGACGACGAAGCCGACCCCCGTCACGACGACGACGAAGCCGACGACCCCGCCCACCACGGGCGTCGTGACGCCCAAGCCGGGGGCGGTGGGGGGTGCTCCGGCTGTCGGCAGCGCCCGCATCGCGAGCCTGCGGGTGGACCGGAAGAGCGGCAAGGTCCGCGTCACCCTGAGCTGCCCCGTGACGGGGCCGGCCTGCAAGACGTTCCTCGCGGCGTACCGCGGCAGCAGCCTGGCCGGGACCTCGTCGCTCGTGAGCATCCTGCCGGGCGGCACTGCGGCGGCCACGGTGAAGCTCGACACGACCGCCCGCCGGGCGCTGAAGCGGAAGACCACGAAGTTCACGCTCTCTGCGGTCCTGCCCGGGGGCAAGCTCAGCACCAAGAGCGTGACCTCGAAGCTGCCGAAGGCGAAGAAGAAGGTCGTCCGCCGAGGCTGAGCGAGCGGCCGGGCCCGGGCTGACTCAGGCGACAGTCCGGGCGCAGGCCCCCAGGCCGTGGCGGGCGGCGAAGGCCGTGCCCGCCGCGTTCAGCGCGTCGATGCGCTGGGACAGGGTGGAGATGCGCGCGTCCTGCTGAGCGGCGAAGGCCGCGGCCAGCTCGTCGACGAGCGCCTGGCGGCGGCGCTGCTGCGCCAGCCAGGCGGCGATCCGGTCCCCGTCGGCGCCGCC
>JAOPZU010000410.1 GCA_025963955.1 Solirubrobacterales bacterium | reverse complement strand
CCGTCCGTCGCGCGCTCGCCGGCAGCGGTCGCTTCGAGGCTGTGGCGCTGGTCCCTGAAGACGCGTGGCTTGAAGGCATCGTCAACGCCGCGGTCCATCGTTCGTACAGCCTGGCCGGTGATCACATTCGAGTCGAGATCTTCGATGACCGCATGGAGGTATCCAGCCCCGGACGCTTCCCCGGAATCGTCGGGGGCGGGGACCCGCTGGGTGCGCCGCGGTTTGCCCGTAACCCGAGAATCGCGCGTGTCTGCGCAGACCTGAACTTCGGCCAGGAGCTCGGCGAGGGGATCCGGCGGATCTACGAAGAGATGCGTCTCGCTGGTCTCGTGGACCCCGTGTACCGCCAAACCGAATCCAGCGTGCAGCTCACGCTGTCCGCAGAGCCCAAGGACCGGGAGCTCGACGCCCAGCTCACGCCCGACACCCGCGCGGTGACCGTCGCCCTTCGCGAAGCAGGGCGGCTGAGCACCGGCGAAGTCGCGGAGGTCATCGATCGGTCCAGGCCTTTCGCCATCCAGGTCCTGCGGTCGCTTCAGGACGCCGGCGTCGTGCGATGGGTCGGCAAGAGCCCCAGGGACCCGCGCGCATACTGGGAAATCGACCGCGGCGGGGCTACTCGAAGCGGCGTTTAGAGTCTCGTTGCGAGTAGTTGGGAGTAGCGCTGCTACGTGATCGCGGCTGGCAGACCCGCTCCTCGTATGCGGCCTAGTGACGCGGCCGCGCCTAGACTTCAGCCTGTGCTTTTCGGCGAGTTCGTCACGCTTCGCGCGATCGCGCCTGACGACTTCGACGCGCTGTTCGCGCTGGAAAGCGATCTGACGACCTGGGAGCTGCGGAACGCCACGCCTCCGGCTCCCTGGGAACGCAGCGCCTGGGAGGAGCACACGCGCGCTCGTCTGAGCGGGAACGACGGAGCGGTGCGGTTCGCCGTCGAGGCCGGAGGTTCGTTCGTCGGAAGCTGTCTCCTGACGGGCGTCGATGACTTGGCGCGTCATGCCGACGTCGGCATCAGCCTGGCCGCTGATGCCCGCGGCCGAGGCTTGGGCACCGAGGCGCTGCGGCTTCTCGCAAGGTTCGCGTTCACCCGGCACAACCTGCACCGCCTGCAGTTGGAGGTGCTCGCCAGGAATGACGCGGCGGTCGCCTGCTATCGCAAGGTGGGATTCGTCGAAGAGGGCCGCCGACGCCAGCACGCCTGGGTCGACGGACGTTACGAGGACGATCTCATCATGGGGCTTTTGCGCGACGAGTGGATGGACTCGGAAGCGGGATCAAAGCCGCAGTAGCGTCCGGAGCGGTAGTCCCGCCTGCGCGGCGAAGGTCGCGAAGCCGGGGCCGGCGCGGCGGAAGCATCGCGCGGCTGCATGCCCGCGAAAGCGACAGCGAGCCTTGGCCCGCGCCATCGCGTACAGGGTCAGGCGCTGCCTGACCCTGTACGCGATGGCAGGCGCTGCCTGACCCTGGTGACAGCTCGGCGCCGTCACCAGGGATCAACGGTCTCAGGTCTTCGTGACGCGGACCTTGATCGTCGTGATCGTCTTCTTGCCGAGCTTGAACGTCGCGACGTAGCGGCCTGGCTTTAGCCTTAGGGACGGCCATGTTGTCGTTCCGTCCTTGGCGATCCGGAGCGACGCGGTCTTGACGATTTTTCTCCCCCTCGTGAGGGTCGCGCTGACCCGCTTTCCGGGCTGGCCGTCCTCGACTGACACGATCAGCGTTACCGGCCTACCCGCCCTGGAAGTGATGCTCGTCGGGTTCGGGCGGGCGGCGGGCTTCGGGGCCGGGCCGGGGACGACCTGGGACGGGTCGAACGTCACGGCGCGACCGTCGAATCCGCCGGCGGTGCACTGCGTTGCCGATGAGCACGCCAGCACCGTCGGGGCATACATCCCGTCGGGTCTCGGGGCCGCGACATGCGGGGCCGCCATGCTGGTCGGGTCGAACCCGTACAGGCTCTCCGCCGTTACCGCGCACAAGGTCGGCGCAGGGCACGCGACCTCTTGGGCGTCGATGTTCGCCACGTTGCCCGGCGCGGGCGCGTTGGGGTTGAAGCGCACCAGGAACGGCGGGATGTAGTTGGGCAAGGCGACGACCGCACAATGCGTCACGGACGCGCACGCGATGCTGGATGACAGACGCTGGTCGGAGACGCCCACCGGTGTGGCGGCGGACGGTGACTGCGGGTTGAACGTTGCGACCCGCCCGATGCGGTCATCGGTGGTGCACTGCGTGACGGTCGGGCAGGCGATGCCGAGCACGCGCTTGTTGAACGGGTCACCGTCCTCGTCGGCGACCGCCCGCGCCTGGCTTGCGGTCGCGACAGACGCCGGGTCGAACGTGTAGGCGACGCCGCTGCTGGTGATGGCCGTGCACTGCGAGACGGACGGACACGCCACGCCGGTGAAGGCCTCGATGGTGGTGCCGATCTGCTGCACCAGCGTCGTGGTGGACGGCTGTGCCGGCGACGTCGGGTCGAAGACCGAGACCGTCGTCGGGCCGGAGGCCACACACAGCGCCGGTGACGGGCACGCGACGCGCTGCAGCAGCAGATAACCGGTCGCCGTGACGGGCGTGACCGGCGCGAGGGACTGCGGGTTGAACGTCGCCCACTTGCTGTCGACGTTTTGAGACCCGGGCGCGTCCTCGGTGTGGCCGGTCGCGACGCATTCGGTCAGCGACGGTCATGACAGGCTGTCGATCGCGAACGGGGCGACCGCCTGCGGGGTCGCGGCGTGTGCGGCCGACGACCCGAGTGTCATGGCGACCGACAAGATCAGCAGCGGCCGCGCGGTACGGCGAAAGAGCACGCTCATCGCCGCAGCGTATCGACGCTGGCCGTGCTTGAGTTGAATCCAGTTCTAATCTAGGAGCGCGTCGCTGGCGGCGTGGAGGTGGTCTCGAGTCGGCTGCTCGAGCAGCACGGTCGGTTCCTGCACCGGCGCGTTCACCGCCTGACGGTCAGCAGGAGCGTTCCGGTAATCGCTCCGTCGGCCTTGTACGTGACGGTGTAGCTGCCAGTTTTCAGCTTGCCGAGCGACCACTTCGTGTCAAAGGATGCGTAGCGGTACTTCAGCGTTGCGGTCTTCAGGGTCCTGCCCGAGGCGGCGGCAAGCGTCCCGGTCACCTTCTTCGTCGGCGGACGGGGCCCTTGCCCCGGGAAGGCGACGGCCCCTGCACGAGCTTGACGTCGGTGTCGGCCTTCACCGTCCGACGCTTCGGCTTCGGGACGAACGTGGCCGCGTCGCCTGCGTCGTCCATGCCGATGCAGTGCGTGACTGACGGGCAGGCGATGGCCGGGAACGTGATGATCGGTCCGACGACCGCGGGCTGGCCGGTGCCGCGCGGGTCGAACGCGTAGTCGTAGGTCGATGTCGCCACGCAGAGCGAGACCGTGGGGCACGAGAGGCCAAGGCCGCTGCCGGGGCCGAGCAGCGTCGTCGACGCGGTCGCGGGGAGGGTGGGGTCCAACCGCACGAAGGTGCTGGGAAGAAGTTGCCGCGGGACCCTGGGCGTAGGGCGATGGCGGCACAGCGCGTCGTCGACGAACACGCCAGCGCCGTCAGCTGTCCCGACCCGTTCACCAACGAAGGTCTCTACCGCTCCGGACGAGTTGCGAGTGTGTTCGACGCCCTGCGCGACGTGAGACTGCGTGCCGACGTCCAACGCCCAGACGTGTGTCGGGTCTGTCTACGTTGGCGGCACCGGTGATCGAGGCATGAGGAGGTGCGCGAGTGCGTCTTGCATGGTTGCGAGCTGGGCGGGGGTGAGGGCGTCGAGCGCTGGGCCGAGCCATTCGCGGTCTTCGCAGCAGCGGGCTGCGAGGGCCCGTCCGGCCGGGGTGGCGGTCACGAGCTTCACGCGTCGGTCGTCGGGGTCGGTAAGGCGCTCGACGAGGGCGCGGTCGACGAGGCGGTCGACGATCACGCTGATGTTCGATGGGTCACAGCCGAAGTGCGCGGCGAGCTGTCGTTGGGAGAGCGGTTCGCCGGCGGCGAAGCTGAGCGCGCGGGCCTGGGCGAGCGTGAGACCGTGGGTGTGGGCGGTGCGCTCGTAGTCGGTCAGGAGGCGGCCGACGAGCTCGTAGAGGGCCGCGCGGACCTCGCCGTGTTCGGTGCTGGCGGGCTCGAGGCAGAACGGCGGGGTCACCGGGCCGCGGCCGCTGCGCCGACGCCGAGACCCGCGAGCAGCTCGAGGGAGCGCAGCCGCGCCGCTTGGTCGTAGGCGCTGGTGGTGAGGATCAGCTCGTCCGGCGCGTGCTCCGCGATGAAGCCATCCAGTCCGGCACGAACGGTGTCGGGCGAGCCGACGAACGAGCAGCTGAGCATGTTCGTGAGCTCTTGGCGCTCTTGCGGGCGCCAGTAGTCCTCGATCGTTGCCATCGGCGGCGGCAGGAGGGTGCGCTGACGGCGGAAGGCGCCGTCGATGAACGAGCGTTGCATCGAGGTGAACAGCCGCGTCGCCTCCTCGTCGTCGTCGGCGACGAGGACGTTCGCGGCCAGCATCACGTGCGGCTGCGCGAGCTGCGCGGACGGCTGGAACCGCTCGCGGTAGACGCGGATCGCGGGCACGAGCGCCGCGGGCGCGAAGTGCGATGCGAACGCGTAGGGCAGCCCGAGCGCGGCGGCCAGCTGGGCGCCGTAGAGGCTCGAGCCGAGGATCCACAGCGGCACGTGCGACCCCGCCCCCGGAACCGCCTGGATGTGCTGGCCAGCAGCCGGGTCGCCGAGCAGCGCCTGCAGCTCCTGCACGTCCGAGGGGAAGCTCTCGGCGCTGGTGTGGTCGCGCCGCAGCGCGCGCATCGTCGGCTGGTCGCTGCCCGGCGCGCGGCCGACGCCGAGGTCGATGCGCCCGGGGTAGAGCGCGTCGAGGGTGCCGAACTGCTCCGCGATGACCAGCGGTGCGTGGTTCGGGAGCATGATCCCGCCCGCCCCGACGCGGATGGTGCTCGTCCCCTCGGCGATGAAGCCGATCGCCACCGACGTCGCGGCGCTGGCGATGCCGGCCATGTTGTGGTGCTCGGCGAGCCAGAAGCGCTCGAACCCGAGCCGCTCGGCGTGCTGGGCCAACTCGCGCGAGCGATGGAGCGCGGTCTGCGCGGTGCCGCCCTCGGGGATCTGGGCGAGATCCAGCAGCGAGATCGGCAAGGCGGCGATCGGTGAAGGAGTCATCTATATCGATGATAGCTTCACCGATCGGGCGCAACGGTCGAAGCTGCGGCTTGACCGGCTACCGCTCCGAACGGCGAGCGACCCCCTCCCGGCGTACCGGGTCGCTCGCCTAAGGGCGAGGAGGCTGAGCCCAGATGTCAGCACCGGCGAGGTACAAACGGGTGCACCCGCGCACGGACGCTGCGGTCGGAAGACGACGCCGGCCGTCGCCGTCGGCCCCCGGCGGGCCTTGAGGTCTCGGGGCCTCCCGTGTCAGCCGGCGAGGTACATCACGGTGAGCGTCGTCCCGACGACGAGCACCCAGCCTGCGAACACCCGGCGCAGGAGCGGCGGTGCGTGCCGCAGCTCCATGAACTCGTGGCCGACGATCCACGCCTTGCCGAACGCGAGCACCAGCGCGATCGCAGT
>JAOPZU010000402.1 GCA_025963955.1 Solirubrobacterales bacterium | reverse complement strand
AAGATTCGTGAGCGCAGGAAGGGAGCACGTCCCGAGGACTGGGATCGCATCGGCACCGAGTTCCACCGCTGGCTCCGCGGCGCGAACGATAGCGTTGGCCTGAAGGCGCGCGACGACTTTTACCACTTCGTGGTCCGTGACCTCGACTTCTACAGCCACCACTACGCGCGCATCCTCGACGCATCGACGGGACCCTTTCAGCCGGACAGCCCTCTGCGCTTCATCCGCTTCAACGCCGACCTCGGCTTCACACTCCAGAATCAGCTGCTCCTGGCGCCGCTCCGAGTCGATGACAACACGGCCGCCATCGACAGGAAGTTGGAGCTGGTCGGCCGGTTCACCGACATCCTCCTTGCGCGCCGCATCTGGAACTTCCGCGCGACGGCGTACTCAACGATGCAATACGCCATGTTCACCGTCATGCGCGACATCCGTGGCCTTAGCGAGCCTGACCTGGCCAGGTTGCTTCGTGACTACCTGCTCAAGGTCGACGAGTCCTTCGACTACGACGGCTTGTACGTCCACCAGCAGAACCGGAGCCAACTCCACAAGATCCTGGCTCGGATCACCGACCACATCACCGTGAAGTCTGGCCAAGCCTCGAACTACATCGAGCTCACGAACGGTGCGAAGGTGAAGTACGAGGTTGAGCACATCTGGGCCGACCATCCCGAGCGGCACGCCGACGACTTCAGCCACGAAGCTGATTTCGCTCGTCATCGGAATCGGATCGGTGACCTGTTGCTGCTGCCCAAGCAGTTCAACGCGAGCTACAACGACGAGACCTATGCGCAGAAGCGTCCGAGGTACTTCAGCCAGAACTTGCTTGCCGCCAGCCTGGATCCCCAGGCCTACGAGAAGAACCCCGGCTTCTTGGCCTTCGTGAAGGACTCAGGTCTGCCGTTCCGCGCCCACGAGGAGTTCAAAGCGGCTGACATCGTCGAGCGTGGCAACCTGTACCGCGATATCGCCAAGCAACTCTGGAACCCCGACGACCTGACCGCCGTCACGGCGAACGAGGTGCCATGACCGGGCGAGCAGACGGTCGACCGTGACGGTCAACCTACTTGGGATTCGCCAACACGGAGGCTCGCAACAAGACGCGTGGAAAGAGCTCACGTATCAGTTGCGGCCTGCTGTCGGACCTGGACACGTTGAGGCGTCACGGGTTTGATGCCGCCCTCCTTGTGATTCCAGGAGGATGGCGTCACGCCCAAGCAGTACCTGCCCGAGGTTTGAAGGCGGGCGGTGCGGATGGTTCTCGATCATGTCGATGACGACGACTCGATGTCCGCCGCCTGCCACGCTGTGGGGGCACAGCTCGGTATCTCGGGGGAGGCGTTGCGCCGCTGGGGCGCTCAGTCGGGGCTGACAGGCTCGACCAGCGCACGGGCCACGGTGGTCAGCCGGCGGCCAGGAACTCCTCGAACCTCTGCTCGAGGGGTTCAGGGTCAGGTCGAGCTGCCCGCTGGTGCGGCAAGGTCAATCGGACGCCATGCATCGCTTGGATGCCGTGCTTGAGCATCGGCCCATCGACCTCGACGAGGACGTCCTGGCGCACCTGGAGGACGAAGTCAGGCCGCACGCCGATGATGTTTCGGTCGTAGGCCGCATGGTGGATCTTGCAGAGGCTCAGCCCGTTTGGGACGACCGGCAGCCCGCCCTCGTCGGAGTCCCGGACGATGTGCGCTGCGTCGAGCAGGTCCGTGTGCTGCAACCGGCAGACGGCGCAACGCTTCTCGTAGGCCTGAAGGACTCTGGCCCGGAACACCGGCTGGTGGAGGCGGGCGCGCACCAGCCGCTCGAGGTAGGACCGGTTGTCCGGGGTCAGCGATGCCACGAGGTTGGGGTCGACGAGGCGCTGGGCCTGGTCGACGGCGATGAGGAAGGCGTGCTCCTCCCGCTTCTCCGCTACGACGTAGACCGGGAACTGGGCTTGGTAGACGCCCTTCGCAACGCCGATGACGTACGCCAGCGGCCGCTGCTCCCGCATCGCCGTCCGGAGCGCACGGTTGTCGGAGTGGTTCGGGTCCGTGCCGCGGTAGGCGTACTCGACGAGGCCGCCTGGCGCGATGGCGTCCTCGTACGGCGGCATCTGGTTCGGCGCGGTGAAGGTCGTACGGATGGTCAGCGCGGCATCCAAGGCCGCCGGCTTCCAGATGCCCGGCTGGACGACGAGCTTCAGCGGCTGCCCGCCGACGCGGAACTCATTGATCTCCGCGGAGGTCACCCTCGGGATGCAGCGCGGTGAGCCGCTCCAGGTGCGCGAACATCGCGCTCCGCACCTGCTCGTCCAGCACAGCAGCAGGCTATCCGCCGGATCCGCGGACGGCCGTGCGAGGACCGCTATCGACCCCCAGCAGGCCTAGCGTTGCTGGGCCGCAGCCAGCTCTAGGACAGACGGCGGGAGTTCGTGCTCCAGCTCCCACAGGATGCGCATGGGGCGTTCCCCGGCATGCGACTGGTAGGTCATGGGGCCGGCGTACATGAACGGCGGCGTACCTCCCGACTCCGTCATCTTCGTCTCGCGGATGAAGAGATGCACAGTCGACCCCTGTGCCCTGTGGTTGACGTACCGCTGCCTTGTCGGTGATGTCTCCGCGGTCGTGCTCTGCGACTCCCACTGGAACAGCGTCGGGGAGAGCGGCCGGTCGGCGTACATGGTGGTAGCGGAAAAGTGCTCCTCCGTCTTGCGCAACGTCACGAAGAAGACGTCGGCCTGGTCGCCGGGGATCCAGCGCACACCTGAGCCGAACGTCCCACTGAGGTAGGTACGGCCAGCGCTCGGCCACGGCGGTCGTCGCATCCTCCGCGGACAGCCCTTCGCTGCGGCGCAGCCACGCCCGGAGCACCAACCCGGTCCGGGACGCCCCGCCGTGGCAGTGCACCACCACCGGCCGGCCCTCCGCCCGCAGCGCCGCGACGTCATCCAGGACGTCGGCCAGCACGGCGTCCACCTCGCTGTTCGCGTCGTCGTCGGTGAGGTAGGCGAAGCGCTGGACGTCGTGCCCGAACGGCTCCCCGGTGCGGCACAGCGAGATAACGGCGAAGTCGCGCGAGCTGTGCCGGGCGCCGTCCAGGTCGGCTGCCCACACCCCTGGCAGCACCTCCCGCGGCTCGATCCGGGGGCTCCGGGCTGCCTCATGCCGGACGGTCGGGGAACCGTCCAGGGTGGCGGCCAGTGCGTGCAGATCGGCCAGGTCCCAGCGCTTGTCCGCGTAGCCGGGCACCCGACCGTGGGCGACGGAGGTCCAGCGCATCGGGATGCCGGCGATGCCGAAGACCGCTCCGGCCAGCCCGCCGGCGACCGCGGCGACGGTGTCGGTGTCGCCGCCCAGGTCGATCACCAGCCGCATCACCTCGGCGAAGTCGCGTCCGTGCCGGAGTGCCCAGCCCGCCTGGCCGAGCGTCGGCCACACCGCGCCGTTGCTCTCGGTCGCCTGGTCGGGCGTCCAGTTCGGCGCGAGCACGGTCGCCCAGCGGGCACGGTGCTCGGGCGCCACGAGCACGAGCGTCCTGGGGATCGCCCTCAGCGGGTCGTCGCCGTCGAGCGCCACCCGCACCAGCTCGTGGAAGACCGCGCAGCCCTCGCCGGTGGACGGATCGCCGTGGGTGAGGGCGGAGATCCGCCGGGCGGCGTTCATGGTCATCCTCGCGCCGAACCGGGCGAACCAGATCGCCGCGGGCGTCGTCCGCATCAGTGACCCGTTGCCGGCCGCGTGACCGGACCGGGCGAAGTGTTCAGCGGCAGCGACGTCCCACGGTCGGCCCGAGCCGAGGACGGCGCGCGTCTGGTTGCCGACGTCCGGCGGACCCGCCGCGAGCCACCGGCGGAACCGGTCGAAGACGTCGGCCTCGTCCAGTCCGTCGCACTCGACCAGCGACGACGCGACGAGCAGCGCCATCTGGGTGTCGTCGGTGAAC
>JAOPZU010000367.1 GCA_025963955.1 Solirubrobacterales bacterium | reverse complement strand
GATGGCGGGCGGCGGGCTGCTCCTGCTGGGCGGCGGCGCGCCCACCGCGGCGGTGGCGCGACCCGCACGGGCCGCTCGTCGCCCGCACCCGGTGCCGGAGGGATCGTCCGTCGCGGAAACGCCCGGTCGCGTGGCGGACGTCCGCCCCCGGCCGTCGTCCCGGCCGCCGTCCCGGCCGCCGGCCGACGACTGGTTCGGGGATGCGGGCTGAGGTCGGCGGATCGATGACGGCGCGAGTCACCGCAGCGCGGACGGCCGCCGCCGCCCCCGGAACGACGAACGCCGCCCCCTGGGGGACGGCGTCGGATCCTGCGTGCGGCGCTCAGTGCGCCGGCGACTACCAGCGGTAGTGCGCGAAGGCCTTGTTGGCCTGCGCCATGCGGAAGATGTCGTCCTTGCGCTTGAAGGCGCCGCCCTGCGAGTTGATGGCGTCCATCAGCTCGTTGGCGAGGCGCTGGGCCATCGTCTTCTCGCGGCGCTGACGGGCGAACTCGACGAGCCAGCGGACCGCGAGGGTCTTCGCGCGACGGGTCGGGACCTCGACGGGCACCTGGTAGGTGGCGCCGCCGACGCGGCGGGAGCGGACCTCGAGCTGCGGCGTGAGGACCTTCAGGGCCGCATCGAGCTGCTCGACGGGGTCCTTGCCGGTCTTCTCGGCGATGATCGCGAGGGCGTCGTAGACGATCCGCTCGGCGGTGGACTTCTTGCCGTCCAGCATCACCTTGTTGATGACCTGCTGGACCAGGCGGGAGCGGTGGACGGCGTCCGGCTCGATCGTCCGGATCTGTGCTGCTGCGCGACGGGGCATCTCTAGTTCTCTTTCCGACTACTTCTTCTTGACGCCGTACTGCGACCGCGCCTTCTTGCGATCGTTCACGCCGGACGCATCGAGCGTGCCGCGGACGACCTTGTAGCGCACGCCGGGGAGATCCTTGACGCGGCCACCACGCACGAGCACGACAGAGTGCTCCTGGAGGTTGTGCCCCTCGCCGGGGATGTAGGCCGTGACCTCGATGCCGCCGGAGATCCGGACGCGGCACACCTTGCGGAGCGCGGAATTCGGCTTCTTGGGCGTGGTCGTGTACACACGGGTGCACACGCCGCGCCGCTGGGGAGCGGCGGTCTTGGTCTTGCGCCCCTTGCCGGACTTCAGACCGGGGGTCGCGAGCTTCTTGGCCTTGGGCTTACGGCCCTTGCGGATCAACTGGGAAGTCGTGGGCATGCGACGGTGGACTCTAGCAACGGAGGCCTTCAGAGCGCGGTGCGGCCTGGGACCGGCGTCACGGGCTCCCGCCGATGTCCCCGACGTGCAGGGTGAAGATGCACCCGCGGGCCTCCAGCTCAGGGAACAGCACCTCCGGGGTGAGCACCCGCTCGACGGGCAGCACACCGGTCGCACCGTCCAGTCCCCCACGTCCCAGCAGGCGGGCGGTCGTCGCGGCCACGCTTGCGGTCGAGATGACGCCACCGCCGAGCCCCCACTCCTGGTGCGGGCGCGTGAGCGCGGTGAGCGTCACGGTGGCCGCCGCCCCGCCGCGCCGTCCGTGCACCTCGACGTGCTGCGCCGACCACGTCCGAGGCGACGCGGGCACCGTGGCGACGTCGCTCGCAGCGGTTCCGGCGGCGACGATCTCGCGAAGCGCGCTCTCGACCGCCGGGGCGAGAGCAAGCCGGAAGTCGCAGGCCCTGGCGCCGAGGGACCGCGGGAGCGTGGCGACCTCGGAGTGCAGGGTGAAGAGCGTCGGACGGGCGCCGATCGGCTCCGGGAAGAGGACCGTCCCGCCGGCGGTCAGCGGCGGGACCGCGCGCGGGACGCCGCCCGCGACCACGATCGGCGGCTCCGTCAGCTCGTCGAGCAACGTATGAACGGCGTACGGAACCGCGAGCCCGACCTCCGGCGGCGTCTCGTCGAACCCCGCGGACGCGCACCGCACCGCTTCCACGACGTCGAGCTCGCGCGCCGCCCGGGCCGCCATGACGTTCGTCTTGCCCGGCCCCGCGCCGCAGCCCAGGACGGCGAGCAGCCCCGCGGCGGCGAACGCCTCGCTGAGCGCCAGCTGCCGCAGCGTGAGGTGGTAGAGGCCGCCGAGATCGACGTAGTTCGCGTTCGCGGCGAGCGCCGCGTCCATCGCCGCGAGGTTCACGCGGTAGCTCGCGGCGTTCAGCAGCAGGGCGTGGCCCTCGATCGCGAGCGTCAGGGCCTGGCGGTCGGTGGCGTCGACGGCCGCGCCCGTGGCGATGCCACCCCCGTGCTCGGCGGCGGTGCGGCGCGCGGCGGCGCCGTCGAGGTCCAGCAGCGTCAGGCCGTCGATCCCCGGGGCGCCCGCCAGGTCCCGGACGATCGCCGGGGCGATGATCCCGCCGGCGCCGAGGACCGCGACCCGCATCGCCGATCAGGCCACGCCGGTGCGGGCGGCCAGCGCGGGCCGGGTCGTGTCGCCGGTGACCGGGGACGGGCGACGGACGGCGATCTCCCGGCCCCGCAGCGCGAGCCAGAACTCGATCCGGTCGCGGGCCGACGCGAGGTCGCGACCGGTCAGCTCCTCGATCTTCCGGATCCGGTAGCGGAGGGTGTGGCGGTGGCAGTACAGCCGCCGGGCCGCGGCCTCCCACTGGCCGTTGCACTCGATGAAGGCCTCGAGGGAGCGCATGAGCTCGCCGCCGTAGTGCCCCTCGCCACGCTCGATCGGGGCCAGCAGCGAGTCGCAGTAGAGCCGCAGGGCGTCCGAATCCTGCAGCGAGAGCAGCAGCTGGAAGGAGCCGAGGTCGCGGAAGGTCGCCACGCGCGCGGCGGACGGGCCCGTGCCGGCGTCGGTCGCAGGGGTGTCGCGACCGAGCAGCCGGGCCTCCATCGCGCAGCGGGCCTCGTGGAAGGTCTCCCGCGCGCGGTCGGCCGGGACGGAGCGGCCGACGCCCGCGTTCGGCGGGCTCGCGGTCTGCCGGCCCACGCGGTCGAGGATGCGCTCGGCGAGCTCGAACAGCTCCTCGTCGCCCCGCCCCGGCATCAGCGCGCAGACCAGGCCGCCGGTCCCG
>JAOPZU010000343.1 GCA_025963955.1 Solirubrobacterales bacterium | reverse complement strand
GCCCCCGCTCAGCGTCGTCAGGCACGGGATCCCGCGCGCGGTCGCCGCCCGCCGGATCTCCCAGCCGTCGGTCCGCGCGCCCGAGCCCGTCGGCGTGTTGACCACGAGGTCCACGCGCCCCTCCTCGATCCAGTCCACGACGTGCGGCGAGCCCTCGGCGATCTTGTTCAGCGTCTCGCACGGGATGCCCATCCGCTGGATCGCGGCGGCGGTCCCGGCCGTCGCGACGACCTTGAAGCCCTGGTCGCACAGCTGCTGCGCGATCGCGACGGCCGACGCCTTGTCCGCGTCCGTCACCGTGATGAAGACCGTCCCCGAGGACGGCAGTGGCGAGCCGGCCGCCGCCTGCGCCTTGGCGAACGCGGTCGGGAAGTCGCGGGCCACGCCCATGACCTCGCCCGTGGAGCGCATCTCCGGGCCGAGCAGCGCGTCCGAGCCGTCGAAGCGGTCGAACGGGAGGACCGCCTCCTTGACGCTGACATGGCCGCCGAAACCGATCCCGCCCGCCCCGGCCGGCAGCTCGAGCGGCGCGAGCTTCTCCCCGAGCATCAGCCGGCAGGCCATCTTCGCCAGCGGCACGCCGATCGCCTTGGAGACGAACGGGACCGTCCGTGACGCGCGCGGGTTCGCTTCGATGACGTAGAGGTCGCCCTCGTAGACCGCGTACTGCGCGTTCATCAGCCCGACCACGCCGAGCCCGAGAGCGATGCCGCGCGTGTGCTCGCGGATCTTCTCGAGCATCGCCTCGCCGAGCGAGTGCGGCGGCAGCACGCAAGCGCTGTCGCCGGAGTGGATCCCGGCCTCCTCGACGTGCTGCATGATCCCGCCGATCCACACGTCCTCGCCGTCGCAGAGCGCGTCCACGTCGACCTCGATCGCGTTCTCCAGGAAACGGTCCAGGAAGATCTCCGCGCGCTCGACCCCCGGGGCCGGGGCGTGCCGCTCCAGGTAGTCGGCGAGGCCGTCGCGGGAGTAGACGATCTCCATCGCGCGGCCGCCGAGGACGTACGACGGGCGAACCAGGAGCGGGAAGCCGACGCCGTCCGCGGCGTCGAGCGCGTCGGCGACGGAATGCGCCGTCGCGTACGGCGGCGCCTTGAAGCCGAGGCGGTCCAGGAGGTCGCCGAAGCGCCCCCGGTCCTCCGCCAGGTCGATCGCGTCGACGCTCGTGCCGAGGATGTTCACGCCGGCCTCGAGCAGCCCGGAGGCGAGCTTCAGCGGGGTCTGCCCGCCGAACTGGACGATGACGCCCTCGGGCTTCTCGACCTCCAGGACGCCGAGCACGTCCTCCAGCGTCAGCGGTTCGAAGTACAGCCGGTCGCTCGTGTCGTAGTCGGTGGAGACCGTCTCCGGGTTGCAGTTGATCATCACCGCGTCCCGGCCGGACGCCCGGACGGTCATCGCCGCGTGGACGCAGCAGTAGTCGAACTCGATGCCCTGGCCGATGCGGTTCGGGCCCGCGCCGAGGATGACGACGGACGGGTTCTCGCCGCGGACGACCTCGTGGGACTGCTCGCGCTCCCAGCCGCTGTAGAAGTAGGGCGTGGACGCAGGGAACTCGGCCGCGCAGGTGTCGACCGACTTGAAGGACCGGAAGCCCGCGAAGACCTCCTCCGGCTCGAGCGCCAGCGCCTGCAGCTCGCGCAGGAACCACATGTCGATGAACGTCTGCTCCTGCACGGCCTCCAGCGAGACGCCGCGCCGGAAGGCCTCCAGCAGGATGTCGTAGCGGTCGGAGGACGGGCGCGCGAGCGACTCGACGAGGACCTCGGTCGACATCGACTCCACGTGCGGCACGGTGTCCAGCTCGCGGGAGCGCATCGCCTTGGCGAACGCCTGGCCGAACGTGCGGCCCATCGCCATCGCCTCCCCCACGCTCTTCATGTGGGTCGACAGGACGGAGTTCGCGCCCGTGAACTTCTCGAAGGCGAAGCGCGGCCACTTGACGACGACGTAGTCGATCGTCGGCTCGAACGACGCGGGCGTGACCTGGGTGATGTCGTTCGTGATCTCGTCCAGCGCGTAGCCGACCGCCAGGCGGGCGGCGATCTTCGCGATCGGGAAGCCGGTCGCCTTGGAGGCCAGCGCGGAGGACCGCGACACGCGCGGGTTCATCTCGATGATGAGGATCTCCTCGGTCTCCGGGTTGACCGCGAACTGCACGTTCGAGCCGCCCGTCTCGACGCCGACCGCCCGGATCACGGCGATCGCCTGGTCGCGGAGCTGCTGGTAGAGGTGGTCGGTCAGCGTCTGCTGCGGCGCCACCGTCACCGAGTCGCCGGTGTGCACGCCCATCGGGTCGATGTTCTCGATCGAGCAGACGATGACCACGTTGTCGTTGTGGTCCCGCATCACCTCCAGCTCGAACTCGCCCCAGCCGATGACGGAGAGGTCGACAAGGACCTGGCCTATGGGCGAGGCCTCCAGCCCGCGCCGGACGATCTGCGTGAACTCCTCCGCGGTGCGGGCGATGCCGCCGCCCCGGCCGCCGAGCGTGAAGGCCGGCCGCACGATCGCGGGCAGGCCGACGAGCTCGATCGCCTCGGCGATCTGCCGCTCGACCTCGGCCTCGGGCAGGCGCGCGCCCTCGGCGCCGTCCCCCTCGCGCGAGTGGATGATCATCGACGCCGGCATCTTCAGCCCGGCCTTGGCCATCGCCTGCGCGAAGAGGTCACGGTCCTCGGCGCAGTTGATCGCGTCGTAGTTCGCGCCGATGAGCTCGACCCCGAACTCCTCCAGCGT
>JAOPZU010000221.1 GCA_025963955.1 Solirubrobacterales bacterium | reverse complement strand
GGGGACGGCGGCTGCGGCTGACCACGCAGCAGGACCCGACCAACCCCATGCCGACCTTTCTGCCGCGGGCCAACGAGGCGGCCACTCGCCTGGCCGAGGCCACCGGAGGCATCGCGCAGAGCTGGATCTCCGAGGCGCTGCTGAACGTCCCCGTGACCGCGCACATCCTCGGTGGCGTGGTACCGGCCGGCGACGCCTCCCGCGGCGTTATCGACCACGACCATCGCCTCTTCGGCTACGAGAACCTGCTGGTCTGCGACGGCTCGACCATCGCCGCCAATCCCGGCGTCAACCCGTCCCTGACGATCACCGCGATCGCCGAGCGCGTCATGACCACCATCCCTGACGCGGCCGCTCAGTGATGATCGAGGTTGAGCAGCCGCATGTAGCGGTGCACCGCCCCGGCACGGTTGGACACCCGCAGCTTGCGCAGGATGTGCGTCACGTGGGACTTCGCCGTGGCCTCGCTGACGACGAGCCGCTCGGCGATATGACGGTTGGTGGCGCCGTGGACGAGCAGCTCCATGACCTCGACCTCACGCGGGGTCAGGAGGGCGTGGACCCGCGAACCCCCGGCCTGCAGGGGCGCGGCTGCGCGCTCGGCCCCCTCGCTCTCCGCACGCTCCAGGTGCAGCGCGGACTCCCCGATCTGGGTGATGAGCACGTCGGCGGACCGCAGCAACTCGCGCACGTCGTCGCGCTGCCGGCGGACCTGGTCGTGCAGCAGCGTGCGCTCCAGCGCGTAGCCGCACCCTTCGGCGAACGCCCAGAGGATGTCGCGGTCGATCACGTCGACCTCCCGCCCCTGGGACCGGACCGTCGCGTGGAGAAAACCGATGACCCGGCCTTCGGGCGCGATCGGCGCGGCGACGTAGGAGGTGATCCCCGTGCCCTGCAGCATCGGCTTGAACGTCCGGGGGTCGTGCATGACGTCGTGGACGATCGTCGGGATCCGCCGGCGGGTCATCTCGGACTCGAGCGGCAACTGGTCCAGGCGGGGCGGCGCGAGCCGCGAGAGCTGCTGCTCGATCTTGTCCTGGTAGTCGGGGTCGCTCCGGTCAAAGGCGCTGGCCGGGAAGACCGCGTCGTCCTCCAGGCGGAAGAGCACCGCCCGGTCGAAGCCGCAGCGCTCGCAGACCACCTGGGTGCAGCGGCGGAGCATCAGCTCCACCGAGCCCACCGCCCGCAGGTCCGCGAGCGCCCGCTGTACCGCCGTCAGGCCGGTCGTGCGGCGGTCGACGCTGCGCTGGCGCATCAGCCGGGCGACCTCCGCGAGCTCGTAAGCGGTGCGCGTGACCTCCAGCGCGTCGGGCCCGGAGTAGGACTTCACGAGGCCGCCGAGCTCGAGCAACGCGATGTCGACGCTCTCCTCCAAGGCCGCGGCGTCGCCGTCCTCGGCCGGGTCCGGCACCGCACCGGGCCCAAGGACGTGGCGCACGCGATCCAGGGCGGCGGTCACGCGCTCGGCCGCCAGCGGGTCGGCGGCCCGCTCGTCGGTGCCCGCGGCGTCCTGGCTCTCTGTCGTCGCCATCCCCGCCGCAGCGTACGCGCATCCCACCACCCCGTCGAGGTCACCCGATGATCCACGTCCTGTCCCCCGCCGACGGCACCCTCGTCGGGACCGTCGCCGACGAGGGCTCCCTCGGCGTCGCCGCGGCCGCGCAGCGCACCCGCGCCGCCCAGCCTGCCTGGGAGGCCATCGGCCCGGACGCCCGGGCCGGCTGGTTGTTCCGCTACCGCGACTGGCTCCTGGACCATGACGAGGAGCTCGCCACGCTGCTGCAACAGGAGACGGGCAAGCCCTGGCAGGAGGCGACGCTCGAGATCCCGTTCGCCCTGGACCTCATCAACTACTACGGCGCCCGGGCAGCCGGATACCTCCAGGACGAGCACCCGCGGCCCCACGGGCTCGGCACCGCGGCCAAGCGCCTGACGGTGGGCTATCGGCCCTACCAGCTCGTCGGCGTGATCTGCCCGTGGAACTTTCCGCTGATGATCGGCCTGGCCGACAGCATTCCGGCTCTCCTGGCCGGCGCGGCCGTCGTCCTGAAGCCCTCTGAGCTGACCCCGCTCGCCACGGAGCGGGCCATCGCCGGCTGGAGCGAGATCGGTGCCCCCGCCGTCTTCGCGTGCGTCACGGGAGCCGGTGAGGCGGGTGCGGCGCTCATCGACGTCGTCGACTACGCGCAGTTCACCGGCTCGACCGCCACAGGCCGGAAGATCGCCGTGCGCGCAGCCGAGCGGCTCATCCCCTGCAGCCTGGAGCTCGGCGGCAAGGACGCGATGATCGTGCTCGCCGACGCGGACCTGGAGCGTGCCGCCAACGCGGCCGTCTGGGGCGCGATGTTCAACGCGGGTCAGGCCTGCGTCTCCGTCGAGCGCGTCTACGTCGAGGCGCCGGTGCACGATGCGTTCGTCGCGCTTGTGACCGCGAAGGCCGCCGCGCTGCGCCAGGGCGAAGACAGCGCCCGCTACCAGGCCGACGTCGGCGCGCTGGCCAGTCCGGCGCAGTTGGCGATCGTCGAGGCCCAGGTGCAGGACGCCGTCGCGAAGGGCGCCCGGGCGCTCACCGGCGGCCGGCGCAGCGCGCTCGGCGGCACGTTCTACGAGCCCACCGTGCTCGCCGGGGTCGACCACACGATGACCGCGATGCGCGAGGAGACCTTCGGTCCGACCCTGCCGATCATGGCGGTCGCCGACGCCGACGAGGCCGTCCGGCTGGCCAACGACTCGCGCTACGGGCTCTCCGCCAGCGTCTGGACGCGTGATGCGTCGCGGGCCCGTGAGCTCGCCCGCCGCTTGGAGGCCGGCTCGGTCAACGTCAACGACGTCTTCGCCAACCTCTTCACCTTCCCCGTGCCCCACGCCGGCTGGAAGCAGTCCGGCCTCGGGGCCCGCCTGGGCGGGCCGTACGCCATCCGGAAGTACTGCCGCACCCAAGCGGTCACCGAGTCCCGCATCACCCCCCGCGCCGAGCTCATCTGGTACCCGTACTCGCCGCGCAAAGGCCGGCTCGCCGGGCGCCTCCTCCGCCTCCTCCACGCACGTGACCGCGGCCGCCGGCTGCGGAAGGGATGACCATGAAGCAGCTCAACGCGCACGACGCGATGTTCGCCCACTTCGACAACGAGAACTGGGCGGCACACGGGGGCATCGTCGGCATCTACGACCCGTCGACCGCGCCCGGCGGCGAGGTCCGCTTTCGCGACATCCTCGCCCACCTCGAGCGCCGCCTGCCCAGCTCGCCCGTCTTCCGTCGGCGGCTGGTCCGCGTTCCCCTCGACCTCGACCATCCCTACTGGGTCGAGGACGAGCACTTCGACCTCGAGTTCCACGTCCGCCACGTTCGCCTGCCCGAGCCCGGCGACTGGCGCCAGCTCTGCATCCAGATCGCCCGGATCACCTCACGCCCACTGGACATGAACCGGCCGCCGTGGGAGATGTGGGTCATCGAGGGCCTGGACCACGTGGAGGGCGTCCCCGCCGGCTCCTACGCGATCTTCACGAAGCTGCACCACGTCGCGGTGGACGGCCATTCGATGCTCGACATCATCAGCGCGATCC
>JAOPZU010000203.1 GCA_025963955.1 Solirubrobacterales bacterium | reverse complement strand
CGGCGACCTGGACGGCGAGACCGTCCGCACCATGCTCAGCGAGGCCGCGCGCCTGGCCGAGGGCCCCGTCGCCGCGCCGTTCGCCTCCACGGACCGCACGCCGCCGACCTTCGATCCCGAGACCGGCACGGTCACGCTGCCCGAGGACTTCAAGGCCGCCGTGCGCGCCTGGCACGAGGGCGGCTGGCCCGGCATCGGCATGAGCGAGGCGGTCGGCGGCATCCCCGCGCCCTCCATGGTCGCCTGGGCCATCAACGAGTTCATTCTCGGCGCGCAGCCCGCGGCCCTGATGTACCTCGCCGGCTCGGCCTTCGCGCAGATCCTCTACGACCTCGGCACGGAGGAGCAGAAGAGCTGGGCGCAGCTCGCCGTCGAGCGCAACTGGGGTTCGACGATGGTCCTCACCGAGCCCGACGCGGGCTCCGACGTCGGCGCCGGCCGCACCAAGGCCACCGAGCAGCCCGACGGCACCTGGCACATCGAGGGTGTCAAGCGCTTCATCACCTCCGGCGACTCGGGCGACCTGTTCGAGAACATCTTCCACCTCGTGCTCGCGCGGCCGGTCGGCGCGGGCCCCGGCACCAAGGGCCTGAGCCTCTTCTTCGTGCCGAAGTTCCACTTCGACCCGGAGACCGGGGAGCCCGGCGAGCGCAACGGCGTCTTCGTCACCGGCCTGGAGCACAAGATGGGCCTGAAGGCGTCCGCCACCTGCGACGTGACGTTCGGCGCGACCGACGTCCCCGCGGTCGGCTGGCTCGTGGGCGGCGTCCACGGCGGCATCGCGCAGATGTTCCAGGTCATCGAGCACGCCCGCATGATGGTCGGCACGAAGGCGATCGCGACGCTCTCCACCGGCTACCTGAACGCCCTGGAGTACGCCAAGGAGCGCGTGCAGGGCGCCGACCTGACGCAGATGACGGACAAGACGGCGCCGCGCGTGACGATCATGCGCCACCCGGACGTCCGTCGTGCCCTGCTGACCCAGAAGGCGTACGCGGAGGGCCTGCGGGCCGTCTACCTGTTCACCGCGGCCTACCAGGACGTCCCGGTCGCCGAGATCACCGCCGGCATCGAGGGCGCCCTCGCCCACCGCGTCAACGACCTGCTGCTGCCGATCGTCAAGGGCGTCGGCTCCGAGCGGGCCTACGAGATGCTCAACGAGTCCCTGCAGACCTACGGCGGCTCGGGCTACCTGCAGGACTACCCCGTCGAGCAGTACATCCGCGACGCGAAGATCGATTCGCTGTACGAGGGCACGACCGCGATCCAGGCGCAGGACTTCTTCTTCCGCAAGATCGCGCGGGACAAGGGCCAGGCGCTGACGCACCTGATGACGCGCATGCAGGCGTCGATCGACGCCGAGGGCCACGCGGAGCTCGCGCCCTCGTGGGCGCACTTCGCGACCGCCCTGGCGGACACCCAGGCGATGGTCGGGACGCTCACGGGCTACCTGATGGGCTCGCAGGAGGACCCGACGCAGCTCTACAAGGTCGGTCTCGGCTCGGTCGACTTCCTGAAGGCGATGGGCGACCTCGTCATCGGATGGCTGCTGCTCGACCACGCGGAGATCGCGCAGCGCGCGCTCGACGCGGGTGCCGAGGGCTCCGACCGGGCGTTCTACGAGGGCAAGGTGGCCGTCGCCGGGTTCTTCGCCCGCACCGCGCTGCCGCGCCTGGCCGCGGTGAAGGAGTCGATCGCCGCGGTCGACACCGAGGTCATGGAGCTCGCCGAGGCGAGCTTCTAGGCGCACCGGCCCGTGCCCGCAGCCTGCGCCCCCCGAGGGGGCGCGGGCCGGCGGGCGGCCGGGCCGCAGTGCCCTTCTCGCGGTGCGGTGCGTACCGTCCCTGTGATGAACAGCCGGAACCCCCGCCGTCGCCCGCCGCGCGAGATCAGCGACAGCCAGCGCAGCATGCTCACGCAGATGCACCGGGACGTCGAGCCGCGGCTCGTCCCGGCGGAGATCATGGGCTTCTACGAGCGCGCGGTGGCGGGCGAACCGGTCACCCAGCGCGAGGTGCAACGGATCATCGACGCCTTCCGCGAGCACCAGAAGCCGGCGGACGAGCTGCCGCTGTACGACAAGCAGCTGTGGTGGGTGGAGAAGCTCAGCGGTGAGGCGGCGGCCGAGGCCGCCGAGCAGCTGACCCGGGACCAGTTCCCGCGGCTCGTGCTCGAGGGCCTCGAGCAGACGTACGGCACCCGGGACTTCGAGGAGATCATGGAGCTGCCGGTGGCCACGGTGAAGAAGTGGGCCGCCCACCTGGTCGGCGGGACGAGCCTCCTGTTCGGCTCCGCGCAGCGCGAGCGGCAGCTGACGTTGATCCAGGCCGCGGTCCAGGCACGGGACCTGCAGGCGCCGATGAAGCGCCTCTATCAGGACGTCACGAACGCGGCCAAGCGGGCCGAGGGCGGGCCGGGCGACGAGGACGAGGACCCCGCCGACGGCTGAGGGTGCGCCGCCCGCCGGCGGCTGAGCCTCAGCGCGGCCGGCAGCGCGTCACGCGGACCCGAGCGGTCGCGAAGCGTGCGATCGGCCGCGGCGTCGCGCAGCCGGAGGGGGTGCCCGCGGCCCCGATGCCGAACCGCAGCTGCGGCGCCCGAGGTCCGCGGCAGAGCAGCAGCACCCCGACGTCGCGACGGGCCGCGTCGGTGAGCGCGTCGACCAGCAGCCGCGGGAGCTCCCGGCCGCAGGTGGTGGCGCTCGCCAGCTGCGTGTCGAGCACGGCCGCGCCGGTGAGCGTCCGGCGGACGACCGCGCCGGAGGCCGGAGCCACGTCGGCGGCGCGGTGTGCGTCCCGGGCGCGATAGTGGTCCTCGAGCCGCCCGAGCGGGACGGAGGCCACGATGACCACGGCGAGGAAGGCGACCTGCCGCAGCCACCAGGGGCCGCGAACCACGCGCAGGGCGTAGAACGCCGCCAGGACGAAGACGCCGAACACGAGCGGCCACATCCACCAGCGGGCGGGGTCCGAGAACACGGGCGGCGTCCCGGCGGCTCAGGCGCCCGCGCCGAGAGCCCGGTCCAGGTCCGCCCAGACGTCGTCGACGTCCTCACAGCCCACGCTCATGCGGATCAGCCCGGGCGGGATGTGCTCCTGCCCGGGGTGAGCGTTCCGGCGCTCCATCGTGCTTTCCACGCCGCCGAGGCTCGTCGCGTGCCGGACGATCCGGACCGCCCGGCAGGCGGCGTCCGCGGCCGCCGCGTCCGCCAGGTCGAAGCTGAGGATCCCCCCGAAGCCCGGATAGCGCACCCGCGCGACGGCGGCGTGGCCGCTCAGGCGGGCCGCGAGCACGGCGGCGTTGGCCGAGGCCCGCTCCAGGCGCAGGGGCAGCGTGCGGGCGCCGCGCAGCGCGAGGAAGCACTCCAGGGCACCCGGAGTGGCGCCGTTCAGGCCGCGCGCACGGCGCAGCTCGCCCGCGAGCGCCGGGTCGGTCGCGACCGCGACGCCGAGCAGCAGGTCGGAGTGCCCGCCGATGAACTTCGTCGCCGAGTGCACCACGACGTCCGCGCCGAGCCCCAGCGGTTGCTGCCCGAGCGGCGTGGCGAAGGTGTTGTCGACCACGACGCGGGTGCCGGATCGGCGGGGCGCCGCGCAGATGGCCCCGACGTCGGCGACCTCCAGCAGCGGGTTGGACGGCGACTCGACCCACAGCAGGTCGGCCTCCCCCGCCTTGGCCGGCCAGGCGGGGTCGGCGACGGGCAGCCGCTCCAGCACCCAGCCGTGGTCGCGCGCGCCGGCCTCCGCCAGCCCGGCCACGCCCTGGTAGCAGTCCTCCCCCAGGACGACGTGCGCACCGCTCGGCAGGCGGTTCATGACGGCCGCGCAGGCCGCCATGCCGGACGCGAAGGCGACGGCCTCCCCACCCTCCAGGCCGCCCACGAGCGCTTCGAAGGCCTCCCAGCCCTCGGTCGCCTCGTTGCGGCTGTAGATGCGCTCGCTCCCGAGGACGAAGTTCGACGCCGGGACGAGTGGCGTGTTGAGCGGCGCGCCGGGGGCGTCGGCGGGACGGCCGCCGACGATGGCCCAGGTCGCAGGGGTGACGTCCTCGGGGCGCGGCATGCCGCAACGGTAGTCCAGCGGGCGGGGCCGGGAGCCGGCGCGCCATAGTGGTGGGCGTGAGCGCCCGCCACGACATCGAGGACCGTGCCGACGTCGAGCACCTCGTGCGCGCCTTCTACGGGCGCGCGCTCACCGATCCGGTGATCGGGTTCATCTTCACCGACGTGGCGCACCTGGACGTCGAGGCGCACGTGCCGGTGATCGCCTCCTTCTGGGAGACGATCCTGCTCGGCGGGCAGAGCTACGCCGGCGGGGCCTTCCGCCCACACGCCGCGCTGCACGCGCAGGTGCCGCTGCGCTCAGGGCACTTCGAGCGCTGGCTCGTGCTGTGGAAGCGGACCGTCGACGAGTCGTTCGCCGGTCCGCGGGCCGAGCAGGCCAAGGCGCACGCCGAGCGCGTCGCGCGGGCCTTCCACCGCCGGCTGGAGGGGCTGCCCGTCGAGGATGTCGCCGCCAACCCGCTGCCCATCGTGGTGACCCGGCACGGGGGCCCGCCGCAGGGCTGAGCGGCGGGCGGCGTCCGCGGCCACCACCTCCGCGTGGGGCACCGCACGCCCGTCGATCGTCAGCTGCAGCTCGCTTCCCGGCCCGACCAGCGGGATGTCGTGGACACCGGCCATCGCCCGCCCGATTCGTCGCCCGCGCCGCGGTTCCTGCCCCAGGGATCCCCGTCCGGGGAGCCCGTGGCCGGGTGACGGGGTGTCGAGGCCGTCGGATAGGGCAGGCTTAGGGCGTGTCCGTCTCGGTGCAGGAGCTCGACCAGCAGGGAATTCGGGCGCAAGGCGTCACCGTCCGTGCGGGCGGGACGACGATCCTGCGGCCCACGACGCTCGAGGTCCCGGTCGGCCGTCTCGTCGGGCTCATCGGCCCCAGCGGGTCCGGGAAGTCGACGCTGCTGCGCGCGATGGCCGGGGTGCTCGCGCCGGCCGCGGGCGACGTGCGGCTGGACGGGGTCCCGGTCCGCGAGCGGATGACGGACGTGGGCTACGTCCCTTTCGGCACCCTCGTCCACCCCGAGCTGACGGTGCGTGAGGCGCTGCGCTACGCCGCCGAGCTGCGCCTGCCCCGGGCGTCGGCCGCCGAGCTCGACGCGCGGGCGGCGGAGGTCCTCGGGCAGCTGCAGATGGACGAGCAGGCGGACACCCGGATCGCGAGCCTGTCCGACGGGCAGCGCCGGCGCGCGTCGTGCGGCATCGAGCTCGTCGGCCGCCCGTCGGTGCTGCTGCTCGACGAGCCGGCGACCGGCCTGGACGCGGTCCTCGAGCGCCGCATGATGCGCCTGCTGCGCCGGCTGGCCGACGAGGGCCGCGGCGTCCTGCTGGCCACGCACGCCACGAGCAGCCTCGGCCTCTGCGACACGGTCGCGGTCATGGCGCCGGGCGGGGACCTGCGCTTCGTCGGCACGCCGGAGGAGACGCTCGCGCGCTTCGGCGTGGCGAACTCCGACGAGGTCTCCGAGGCGCTCAGCCTCGAGGAGCCGCCGGTGCCCGACGCCGCGGCGGCCGCGGCCGCCGCG
>JAOPZU010000196.1 GCA_025963955.1 Solirubrobacterales bacterium | reverse complement strand
CTTCGGCGCGACGTAATGCCGCTGCTCCAGCGCCCCGAGGATGCGGGTCAACTCCGCCTGCGCGGCCTTCTTCGTCGGGAAGCCGCGGCGCCGGGTCTGCTTCCGCTCGCCGGCGGCCCCGATGTCGACGATGAACCACCAGGTGCCGTTGTCGGCCTGCTTGACGCTCCCGCGCCGCCCGTCACTCATCGATCTTTGCCCTTCGGTGGGAGGAGCCCTGCCGCCCGGCAGGACTCAGCGCGGCGAATCGCTGTGGCGCGGCTGATGTGGAGCTCCTTGGCCGTGGCGGTCATCGCTCCGTGGGGGCGAGAGGCCAGGTTCCGCAGGTAGATGTCGGCGAACACCTGCAAGTCCGATGCCGCGCTGGGTCCCGCTTGCCGACTCGCAGCCACCTCAGGGGTTTCCCGACTTGCGCTGGCCCAGAGATCGAAAGCGGCCACCCTGTGCTCGCGTTCGGCATCGAAGATGTCGTCGACTTCGGGCGCGCTCCCCGCGGGGTTGTTCGGGTCGAAGTCCTTGAAGATGTGCGCCAGCACGCTCGCGGGCTTGATCGCCCGCAGCGTCTCCCACGTGATCTCCTTGCGTTCTCGCACCCCGATCAGCAGTCCGGTGACGACGAAGCGTCCGTCGGGGGCGCGGTCGACCCGGGCGACGATGCTCGTCGGCAACGAACCGCCCTTGACCGTCACCCACTTGCCTGGCAAGCCGGGCAGTTCGGGGACCTTCGACTCGGGCGACCAGCCGGACAGCAGCTTGGCCAACGTCTGCGGCAGTCCGACCCGGAACGGGCGTGAGGCAGTCACGGCGCGACGGTAGCGACCAGCCCCGCGCCGTAGGTGCAACATTCCCGCCACAACTGCATCATGCCTGCGGCGGAGGAAATATGCAACAGTTCCGTCGTAAGTGTTGCACTGAGGCAGCCAAACCTGATGCCATGGGGCCACCTACCCATGAGGAGGCGGCCACGTGCCCCTTGTTGACGAAGTCCGGATGGCCAAGCGGCTGCCGGCACCCGAGGTGGCTCGCATGATCCGCATCAGTGCCGGCGTCTCCCAGACACGGCTAGCGCAGGAGCTCAATGTCCACCGGATGACCGTGGCTCGATGGGAGACCGGGAAGCGTCGGCCGCGGGCGCAGGTCCGCGTGAAGTACGCCGACCTGCTGGACCAGCTCCGGCGGGAAGTCGCATGAGGCTCCCGGAGCCGGCCGAGCGCCCGTGGCTGACCGTTTCCGAGCTCGCGCAGATCTCCGGCGAGGGCGAGAAGGCCATCCGGGCCGCCCTGGACGCCGGCCAGCTCCCCCTGCTGCGCGTGGGCCGCTACGTCCGGATACCGACAGCGAAATTGCGCCAGCAGCTCGGCTTGGACCAGATGCCCCCGGCCGCGACGCCCGAGCCACCAGCACTCCGCCTCGCCTGAGACAGGGGCGCCGATCCCGGGCCTGGGACCGGCGGCCACCTACCACCAACTGCCCGATCAGACCGGGAGTCACCCACATCATGCAGGAAGAACCGTCCCGCGAGCTACTCCGAGACGATCCCAACACCGTCGTCCTGAGCCGCCACCGCAACTCGTGCTTCGTTGAAGCTCAGGGCCCAACCCGGCTGCTGAACAGGGCGCAGGTGCCCAGGCGCCAGTGGTCACCCGTCCGCCGCTGCTGGCGCATCGCCATCCAGGACATGCCCGCGGTGATCCGCCGGGCCGAAAGGGACGGCCGCGTCGTCCTCATCGAGAGCGACGACGAGTGAGCGCCCCCGTGCACACCGCGGAGGAGGCCTACGTCGCCGCGCTCATGGCGCTCGACCACCTGCAGGCCGCTGACGTCATCGACCTGCTCGAGCCGCAGGACATCGCTTCACCGGCCATGCAACTCGTCCACCAGCTCATCCACCAGCTGTGCACAGCCGGCGTCACGCCAGACCCTGCCGCCGTACTTGCCCTCGCGATCAGCGAAGAGCACGCCGTCGGCCAACACCAGATCCACGTGCTGACCAACCACCTCATGCGCCTGATGGACCACCGGGCCGGCAACACCCCCGGGTCCGTCCGCTGGTACGCCGCCCAGGCCCTCGAGCAGGCATGGCGCCGCCGCACCGCAGAGATGGCCGCGCGCATCGGGCAGGTGGTCGACCACGCCGATCCCGACGACCTCGAACGCCTCACCCACGCCGAACAGGCCGCCGTCGACGCCGTCCGGGCAAGGCACCGCGCCCTCACCGAACCGAGAGGATTGGTCGCCGCCGCATGACGAGCCCACACAGGAAGCACCGCGGCATCGCCACGCAGGGGCTCGCCGCCGCCTGGTTCCGCGACCACGGCTTCCCCTACTGCACCGACACGGGACCCGGCCGGCCCGGCCGAGACCTGCTCAACCTGATCGGCCTCGCCGGTGAGGTGAAGGCCCGTGCCGGGTTCTCCCCGCTCGCCTGGATCAGACAGGCCACCGCGACCGCCGCCGGGGACCTTCCATTCGTCCTGTTCCGATGCAACGGCCAGGGTCCCAAGGCGGTCGCCGACTGGCCCGTTCTGCTCCGCCTCGAAGACTTCACCGCTCTCGTCCGCGCCGCCGGCTACGGCGACCCCGAGGCGGCTGCCGAGTGACCGCTGCACCGGTCGAGGACCAGTGGTGGATGCGTGAGCCGCCCACCGAACCCTCGCAGGCGCCGACGGCCGCCGAGCAGCCCCGAGCCATCCGACTCG
>JAOPZU010000174.1 GCA_025963955.1 Solirubrobacterales bacterium | reverse complement strand
GGGTGGCCTCGCGGGCCGCCAGGAACTTGCGGACGGTGGCCAGACGGGGTCCGGCGGGGTCATCGTGCTGCAGCATGCGGGTCCTCCAGGTGGGTGGTACGACATCAGCGGGGATACCCGAAATGCGGTGGCGCAACCGCTGAGGTGTGCGGGGCCGGACGAGCCCCGGGACCTACGGGATGAGCTCGGCCAGGTCCTGCACGACCTGGTTCGCGCCGCCGTCGCCGAGCGCCGCGGCGTGACCGACCCGGTCCACCCCGACGACCCAGCCGAAGCCCCCGGCGGCCCCTGCCTGCACCCCCGAGACCGCGTCCTCGAAGACGGCGGCCGCGGACGGCGGCACCCCGATGGCACGGGCCCCCGCCAGGAAGGTGTCCGGCGCGGGCTTTCCGCGCAGGCCGTCGCTCGCGATCGTCGTGCCGTCGACGCGGTGGTCGAGGTACTGCTCGAGCCCCGTGGCGCGGATGAACTGCAGGCAGTTCGCGCTCGCGGAGACGACCGCGGTCGGGATGCCCTGCGCCTTGACGAGCTTCAGGTAGGCGACCGAGCCGTCGTAGTCCTCCACGCCGTCGCGGGCGATGACGGCCTGCACGAGGTCGTTCTTGCGGGTGCCGAGCCCGTTCACCGTGTCGGCGTCCGGGCCGTCGTCCGGGTCGCCGTCCGGCAGCTCGATGCCGCGGCTGGCGAGGAAGTCGCGAACGCCGTCCGCGCGCGGCTTGCCGTCGACGTGATCGTTGTAGTCCTCCTGGCTGAACGGCCGCGCCGCGTCCCCGTCGGCGTGGTGCGCCAGGTACGCGTCGAACATCTCCTTCCACGCCTTCATGTGGACGGTCGCGGTCTGCGTGAGGACCCCGTCGAGGTCGAAGAGGCAGCCCTTCACCACGGGTGGCAGGCCGATCGCCGAGCGGGTCACGCGGACGCCTGCGTCTTGGTCGCCGCCTCGGCGACGGTGCTCTGCTTCTCCAGCTCGGGGCCGGCGTCGCTGACCGTGAACGTGCGCTCCGCGCGCGAGCGACCGAGGAAGCTGACGATCCAGTGGAAGAGCGCGCTGACCCGGTTCTTGAAGCCGGTCAGGAACGTCAGGTGGACGACGAGCCACATGAGCCAGCCGAGGAAGCCGGAGATGCGCAGCGGCCCGAGCTCGGCGATCGCGAAGTGCCGGGAGATCGACGCCATGTTGCCGAGGTCGTGGTACTTGAACGGGCGGCTCACCTGCGGGTCGCCCGCCACCCTCCGCTTGATCTGGCGAGCGGCGTGGACCCCCGACTGCATCCCGACCTCCGCGACCCCCGGCAGGTCGTCGAGCGCCATCAGGTCGCCGACGACGAAGACCTCCGGATGGCCCGGGAGGGTGCAGTCCGGCTCGACCGGGACGCGGCCGCCGCGGGCGGGCTCGACGCCGGCCTGCCGCGCCACGTGCGCGCCGAGCTCGGAGCCGGTGACGCCCGCCCCCCACACGACCGTCCGGGCGTCGACGCGCTCGTCCGGCCCGTCCTTCTCGGCCCACACGATGCCGCGCTCGTCGACGTCCTTGACCATCCGGCCGAGCTTCAACTCCACGCCCTGCTTCTCCAGGTGGCGCGCGGCCTTGCGGCCGAGGCTCTCGTGGAAGCCGCCGAGGATGCGCGGGGAGGCGTCGACGAGGATCACGCGGGCGGCCGACGGGTCGATGCGGCGGAAGTTCTCGCGCAGCGCACGGCGGGAGAGCTCGGCGATCTGGCCGGCCATCTCCACGCCCGTCGGGCCGCCGCCCACCACGACGAAGGTCAGCCACTCGCGCTGCTTCTCCGGGTCGGGCTCGATCTCCGCCAGCTCGAAGGCACCGAAGATGCGGCTGCGGATGTGCAGCGCGTCCTCGACGCTCTTCAGCCCCGGGGCGTGCTCGCGGAAGCGGTCGTTGCCGAAGTACGTCGTCTTCATCCCCGCGGCGAGGATCAGGCTGTCGTACTGGCTGACGTGGGTCGTGCCCCCGACCTTGGAGGTGACGGTCCGCGCGACGACGTCGACGTCGGTCACCTCGCCGAGGACGACGCGAGCGTTGCGCTGCCGGCGCAGGATGTCGCGGGTGGCCGGTGCGATCTCGCCCTCGGACAGGATGCCCGTCGCCACCTGGTAGAGCAGCGGCTGGAAGAGGTGGTGCGTGGCGCGGTCGATGACCGTCACGTCCACGTCGGCGCGCTTCAGGCGGCGGGTGGCGAAGAGCCCGCCGAAGCCGCAGCCGACGACCACCACCCGGTGGCGCTCGGCGCCGGGCGGGGCGGAGTGGGAGGCGGCGGCGGACTCGGGCATCGCAGGGAGGGTGCCCGGACGGACCGCGGGCGACACGCACCGGGCGCAGGGGTGTCCTGCCTCACGGATTCGGGTACGCGCCAGTCGTTCCCGACGAAGGAGGTTTCCGATGCCGCCGAACGGCGTGAAGAAGGGCTCGAAGCGCGACCGCCAGTACGAGCACGTCAAGGCCAGCCTGAAGGACCAGGGCACGCCCGAGGCCAAGGCGGAGGAGATCGCCGCGCGCACGGTCAACAAGGAGAAGGCCCGCCACGGCGAGTCGCGGACGGCCTCGCGGTCTTCGACGGGCGACGGGCTGTCCTCCGGGCAGCGCGGCGGCCGCCGCTCGGGCACCGCCCGCGGCAAGGGCCGCACGCGGGACCAGCTGTACGCCGAGGCCAAGCGGATGGGGATCGACGGCCGCTCCTCGATGAAGAAGGACGAGCTCGCCCACGCCGTCGACGCGAAGAAGGGGGCGAGCTGATCGTGGCCGACCAGGACGCTCCCCGGACCCCCGACCACGAGCCCGCCGACAGCGACGAGCGCGTCGTCCCGCTCGACGACCCGGCGCTGCCCGCGGTCCCCCTCGCCGACGAGGACGAGCCGCCCGTGGGCGACGCGGTCCCCGCCCCGGACGGCGGACTGCCACCCGGCACCGGCTGACGTCGGGCGGCACGCGGACGAACCCGCGTTCACGCTACGATCGCCGGGCTCGGCACCTTAGCTCAGTTGGTAGAGCACACGACTGAAAATCGTGGTGTCCCCGGTTCAAGTCCGGGAGGTGCCATCGGGTCAGGCCCGCGCCGCGCCCGCCGGGCTCACCCGCTCGAGCCTGAGTGAGCCGGCCCGCGCCTGTGCCGCCGCGTGTTCCGCTCCTCGTCCCCCGGGTACGGCGAGGAGCATGAGGCTCGGGTTCGCCGTCAAGATCATCGGCGAGGGCGGCCTGCCCACGGGGGACGCGCGACGCTGGCAGTCCGGGCCGCACCTGCGCGTATCGCTGGCGATGCTCGACGACGCCCTCGACTACCTGGAGCGGCACGACATCCGCATGTACCGCTTCTCGGCGTCCATCGCGCCCTACGCGACGCACCCGGACCTGCCGCAGTTCCACGACCAGGTCGAGGAATGCCGTGAGGAGCTCGCGGCCTTCGGCGAGCGCTCCCGCGCCGCGGACGTGCGGCTCTCCTCCCACCCCGGCCAGTACATCGTGCTCAACTCGGAGACGCAGAGCACCCGCGACGGGGCCGTCCGCGACCTCGAGCTGCAGGCGGCGATGATGGACGCGATGGGCCTCGGCCCGGAGGCCGTCGTCGTCCTCCACGTGGGCGGGACCGCCGGCGGGATCGAGGCGTCGTTCGACCGCTTCGAGCGCGGGCTGGAGCTGCTGTCCCCCGCCGCACGCGCCCGCCTGGTGATCGAGAACGACGACCGCAGCTTCGCGCTCGGGCACGTCCTGGAGCTGTGCCGCCGCACCGGCCTGCGCGCGGTGTGGGACGTCCACCACCACCACTGCGTCGACCCGGACGACATCCCGGACCACGAGGCGCTCGGGCTGGCGATGGCGACGTGGCCGGCGGGCGTCGTGCCGAAGATGCACTTCTCCTCACCCAAGACGCAGATGGAGGAGGTGCGCAAGAAGGTGGGGCGGCGGGTGGAGAAGTCCTGGGCGCTGCCGCCGCTGCGCGCCCACGCCGACCTCATCGACCCGATCGCCTTCGACCTGTTCCTGCGCGAGACCGTCCGGGGCCGCGAGGTCGACGTGATGCTCGAGGCGAAGGGCAAGGACCTCGCGCTGCTGCGCCTGCGCAGCCAGCTGGGCCGGGCCCCGGACGCGCTGCCCGCCGCCGCCGCGAGCGACTAGCGTCCGTGGCATGAGCACGCCCGCCTCCACCTCCCGCGACCACGACGTGGTCGTCTACGGCGCCAGCGGCTTCGTCGGCCGCCTGACCGCGCTGTACCTCGCGCAGCACGCACCCGCCGGGCCGCGCATCGCGCTGGCCGGGCGCTCCCGCGAGCGCCTGGAGCACGTCCGCGGGACGCTCGGCGCCGCCGCC
>JAOPZU010000173.1 GCA_025963955.1 Solirubrobacterales bacterium | reverse complement strand
CGAGGCGCCGCGCGGTCTGGGCGGGGGTCTGCGGGGGCTCGCCGGCGGTGCCGTAGCGCAGGCTGATGACCTTGCGCTCCTCGTCAGGGAGGGTCTCGATGGCGCGCTGCACCTCGATGCTGGCCAGCGCCGAGTACACCTCCTCCTCGGGCGCGGGGCCCTCGGCGGAGATGAAGTGACCCAGCTCGCCCCCGTCGGACTCGTCGCCGACCGGGCTGTTGAGGGAGGCGGGGGTGCGGTCGACCTCGCGGATCTGCTCGACCTCGTCGAACGTCAGGCCCGTGGCCATGGCGATCTCCTCGAGGGTGGGCTCGCGCTCGAGCTGGACGGCGAGGTCGCCGGCGGCACGCGCGACCTTGCGGGCACGCTGCGCCACGTTCGCGGGAAGGCGAACGGTGCGGGCACTGTTGTCCAGGCCACGCTGGATGCTCTGGCGGATCCAGAGCGTCGCGTAGGTGGAGAACCGGAACCCCTTGCGCCAATCGAACTTCTCCGCGGCGCGAATGAGGCCGATCATCCCCTCCTGCACCAGGTCGGTCATGGGGAGACCGTGCCCGATGTAGCGCCGCGCGATAGAGACCACGAGGCGCAGGTTGGAGTTGATCAGCATCTCCTTCGCCTGCAGATCGCCACGCTCGATGCGCTTGGCGAGATCGAGCTCCTGAGCCGGCTTGAGCAGCTCGTAGCTGCCCGCATCCCGGAGAAGGAGATCGAGGGAGTCCGCGGTGAGGTCCGGCATGATGGGGGTGGGCTTACGGGGCAAAGCGCTCCTTACGGGAGATAACCAACTGTCGCGATATGGATTCTACGCCCATCTCGTTGACTTTGCAACTACTCTGGGTCGAGAGGCTGCTAGGCGTAAGCGAGTGACACGCGGCGGCTGGTCGGGGTTCGGATCCTCAGGGGTCGGTCGGTGCTGCCCTTCTCTGACGTCTGCGCATCCCGGTGGTCACGGGATCACTCGTCGATTGCCCGGCGTCTCGGGAGCTACACGCAGCGCGAGCGCCAGTTCGAAGCGGCGCTCAGGATCATCGAGGACGTTGCCGAAGCGCTCATAAAGACGCGCGACCCGGTAGCGGACCGTCTGCGGGTGGACGTCGAGCAGCGCCGCGATCTGCTGGACGCGGCCGGGGTTGTCGAGCCAGGCGGCGAGCGTCTGGAGCGTGCGCTCCCGCGCGGCCGGGGTGAGGTCGTCGAGCGGCGCGAGAGCCTGTTTCGCGAGGTCCACCGCGAGCGTGGCGTCCCCGCCGTGCAGGAGCAGGGCGACCAGGTGGTCGTCGGCCCGCACCGGCAGGTCACCGGTGATGCGGCCGGCGCGGAGCAGACGCAGCGCCGTCTGCGCCCGCGCGCTCGACTCCCGCGCGCGCGAGGGCGGGACCTCAGGCCCGAGCGTGGCGGGCGCGTCCGCGGGCAAGCCGGCCGCTAACTGCGCGACCCGGCCTGGGGCCTGGGGGTCGGGGACGAAGGCCAGCACCTGTCCGCCGTCCGCGGCGGCGATGACGTCGAGGCCGAGGCGCGACGCGAGGCGGTCGGCGTCGTGGTCTCCGTGGACGACGAGGGCGGCGAGCGTCGTCGGGACCTCCCAGCCCGCGTCCCGGGCGAGGTCGGCGATCGAACCGGGGTCGGCGTCGTCGCGTTCGAGCGCACGCACGAGCGCGCGCCGGCGGCGCGCGCGCTCCCCGGCGCTGCGCGCTTCCTCCTGGGTGAAGCCGTCCACCGACTCGGCGCTGATGGCGTCGATGTAGCTGAAGATGGCGCCGGCGAGCGCGTAGAGCGCCCGGGGCTCCTCGCCCGCCGCTTCGGCGGCCGTGACGAAGGACTCCCACGCGAGCCGTGCGCCGAGGCGGTAGGCGCCGAGCAGCGAGTCCAGGCTGCGTCCGGCCCGCTGCTCGCCGCGCCCGAGCTCCACGTAGATCGTCGAGCGCGGGTCCCGGCCCGCCGCCGCCGTTCCCACCCCGCCCTCCTCGATCAGGTCCACGAAGCGCTCGAGCGCCCTTTGCACTCCGCGACTCAGCGCCGCACCGAACGGACCTTCCAGCGGACGAGCGTATTCCGGCACCTCACGCCCGATCGCGCGGATGGTCTCGGCCACCAGCCCGGGGAGCGCCGGCCGCAGCGCCGCGGCAAGGCTCGGCGGGAGGGTCAGGGCGGCCCCAGGCGAGGCCGCCTCGTTGCCGGCGGGATCAGGGTCAGCTATCACCAAGCTCTAGTTTATGCGCCCCCGTCCCCAAGCAAGCCTACGAAACACGTTCGGCTTTTGGCGCCAGACTTCCATCCATGACTCGTGCGCAGCGCATCACCAACATCGTGGCCGTTCTCCTGCCGTTCGTGGCCTTCGCGATCGCCGTCGTCGTCTTCTGGAACGAGGCGATCGCGTGGACCGACATCGCGATCATGGGCGTGCTCTACGTCATCGCCGCGCTCGGCATCACCATCGGCTACCACCGGATGCTCACCCACCGGTCCTTCCAGACCTCGCGGACCCTGTCCTACGTCTTCGCCGTCATGGGCTCCACCGGCGTCCAGGGGCCGGTCATCAACTGGGTCGCCGACCACCGCAAGCACCACGCGCACACGGACGAGGAGGGGGATCCGCACTCCCCCCACACCGGACCCGCCACCGACGGCGTCCTCGGGCCGCTGAAGGGCCTCTACCACGCGCACATCGGGTGGCTGTTCTCCGAGCAGGGCCGGGCCAACCGCCGCAAGTACGCGCCCGACCTGATGGAGGATCCGGGCATGCGGTGGATCAGCCGCAACTTCCACTGGATCGCCCTGGGCTCGATCGTCCTTCCGGGCGTGCTCGGCTTCGTCTTCACGGGCACCCTCCACGGCGCGCTGACCGCGTTCCTCTGGGGCGGCCTGGTCCGGGTCTTCTTCCTGCACCACGTCACCTGGTCGATCAACTCGATCTGCCACTTCGTCGGCTCGCGCCGCTTCGCGACCGAGGACCACTCGACCAACGTCATGCCGCTCGCGCTGCTGTCGATGGGCGAGGCGTTCCACCACAACCACCACGCCTTCCCCCGCTCCGCGCAGGCCGGCCTGCGCCCGGTGGAGAAGCTCATGGATCCGTCCATGTGGGTCATCAACACCCTGGAGCGCTTCGGCCTCGTCTGGAACGTCGTCCGCATCACGCCGGAGCGCCAGGCCGAGAAGCAGGCGCAGGCCCGGTCCACGCCCGAGGCGAAGGTCACGCAGGCCGCCTGAACCGGCGGCGGCCCGTCTGGCCGCCGTCTCGTCAAGCACCGGCGGCGCATCGCCTCCGGCCCCCGTCTGGCGGGTGAGTGCCTCAAGGGCACAGCCGTGCTCGCCACTCCTCCA
>JAOPZU010000167.1 GCA_025963955.1 Solirubrobacterales bacterium | reverse complement strand
TGACCAGCGCGGCCAGGGCGAGCGCCGGGTCCGACAGGATCCCGTCGCCGAGCGGCGCGCGGGCCAGCGCGTCCGGGTCGTCGGAGATGAGGACCAGCCGCGTGCCCGGCTTCAGCAGCCGGCCCGGTGCGTAGGGGTAGAGCGTGAACGCGGGCGCCCCGACGACCACGACGAGGTCGTGACCCGCGAGGGTCTCGGCGACCGCGGTCGCGGCGAAGGGGACGAAGCCCGCGAAGCGCTCGTGGTCCTCCGGGAAGACGCCGCGACCGGCGCTCGGCGCGGTGTAGACCTCCACCCCGGTCTTCTCCGCGAAGGCGACGGCGCAGTCCCAGCCGCCGGCCAGGTCGACCGCCGCGCCCAGGACCAGGGCGGGGTGCTCGGCGACGTCGAGCGCCTCGCACAGCTCGAGCAGGACCGCCGGGTCCGGCCCCGCGCGGTGGGCCACGCGACGCGCCGCGAGGTCCTCGACCACGTCCACGTCGACCTCCTGGTCCCAGTCGTCCATCGGCAGCGAGACGAAGACGGGGCCGCTCGGCGCCGCCTGGGCCAGGTCGAGCGCCTTCGCGATCGCGGCCGGCACGTCCTGCGCCCGCGGCGGCTCGAAGGACCACTTGACCGCCGGCTCGGGGACCTTCGTCGCGTCGACGTTCACGAGCCAGTTGGACGCGGTGATCATCGCCCGGACCTGCTGGCCGCCCGTGATGACGAGCGGGGCGCCGCTCCACTGCGCCGTGAGCAGCGACCCGACCGCGTTGCCGACGCCGGGCGCGGTGTGGAGGTTCACGATCACCGGCGAGCGCGTCGCCTGCGCGTGGCCGTCGGCCATGCACACGACCGCCGCCTCCTGCAGGCCGAGGACGTAGGTGAAGTCCGCCGGGAAGTCGACGAGCATCGGCAGCTCCGTCGAGCCCGGGTTCCCGAACATCGTCGTGACCCCGCGCCGCCGCAGCAGCTCGTAGGTCGCCTCGCGCACCGTCGTCGTTTCCCCCATGCCCGGCCGCCCTACCCGTGGAGGGGTCGGGCGACACGGCGAGCGGCGGATCGGTGGTCGCAGGAACCACCGATCCGCGGGTCACCGGCCGCTCAGCGGATCCGCTTCAGGAACGGCACGACCGTCTTCAGGAAGTCGTTCTTCTCCGGACTCGCCGACAGCGGGTCGATGTGGGCGAAGGTCCGGGACCGGTCCACGAGCGTGAGCTCGCGCGCCGGGACCCGGGACTGGCGCGCGAGCTGCCGGGCCGCGTCGAGCACGCGCTGCCCGCCGAGCGAGGTCGCGAAGGCGTAGATCGGGAGCCGCACGCCGCTGCCGTGGATCGTGCGGACGCCGAGCAGCCGCTGCGCCGGCGTCGGCAGCCCGCCGTTGACCGCCTGCGCGTCGAGCGAGAGGCGGGACGGGTGGTACCAGGAGCTCCCGTCCATCCCCGGGACGCCGGCGAACACGCTCGCCACCCGTGCGACCGGCGCGAGGCCGCCGTCCTGCCATGGGCGCGGGTCACCCGCCGGGGCCAGCCGCCCGAGGTGCGACTGCACGAGGGCGAGCGACGCCGGGCCCGTCTCGGTGTCCAGCGCGAAGCCGTAGGCGGCGGCGTTGGTCACGGGCACCGGCGCCCGGAGGAACGGCGGGAGCAGCGGCCAGGCGCCGAGCAGCGACGGGGCGTCGGGCGCGAGCAGCGCGAGCCGCGAGCCGATGGCGTTGAACACGCCGGCCGACCACGGCAGCCCGGTGCCCGTGAGGTCGGAGAACGGCGAGGCCTTCTCCAGGGCAGCGAGGCGCGCCCGCGCGTCCTTGCCGCTGATCCCCCCGCGGCCCCCGCCGGCGCCGTCGATCAGCACGAGGCCCGCGAGGTCCCGGGCCCCCGTCCGGCCCGCGAAGTCCCAGGTCGCGTAGGCCTCGGCGATCGAGCCGCCGAGGGAGTGCCCGCCGAGGACGACGTCGCGGCCGTTCCTCCGCGCGAGGGCGATGACCGTGTGCAGGTCGTCGATCGCGACCTTCATCCCCCACCGTCGCGCGTACGGCACCGCGGCGTCCGCCACCGGCTGGAAGTGGCTCGTGATCGACGGGTCGCCGAGCCAGCCGAGGTAGTAGTCGAAGAGCCGCTGCGGGGTGGCCGTGCCCGCACTCGCGGCGTCCAGGACGGACTGATCCTCCAGCGCCGTCTCGCGCCGCGCGACCGACCAGACCTGCCAGCCGGGCAGGCGCCGCAGGATGTCGCCCGCCACGGGCCTGAAGTAGGAGGCGCTGGCCGAGGTCCCGGGAACGAGCACGAGGACGTGCTTCGCGCTTGCGGGGCCCTGCTGCAGGACGCGCACCCGGTCGGTCCTGGCGGGGCCCGGGCCGTCGGGGGTCGTGACGCTCACGACCCGATCCGCCGCGTGCGCGGCCGGGGCGACGGCGCCGAGGATCAGGGCCGCGAGGGTCGTGGCGAGGGCGGTGATCGTCCGTGACATCGCGCTATGCCTACCACGTCCGGTCGGCCGGCGGCAGCGGCCGCGGGCCCGGCGTGGGAGCATCGGCCGATGCACCTCTCCTCGGTCCTGCGCGGTCGTCTGGACGGCGTCAGCGACGTCTGGCGCGGCGACCACCCGTGGGCGGCGTTCTATGACTTCATGGTCGAGCACGAGCGCGTCGGCCGCACGCTGTGGCAGGCCGGTGCGCGGTCCGACATCCGGTTGCTCTACACCGCCGCCGCGGAGATCGGGCGGGTGCCGGACGGCGGCCGCGTCCTCGACGTGCCGTGCGGCGGCGGAGTCGCCCTGCGCGGCCTACGACCAGGGCAGGACGTGCGCTACGTCGCCGCCGACATCGCCCCCGCGATGCTCGAGCGGACGCTCGGCGCAGCGGCCCGCCGCGGGGTCCGGGACCTCGTCGAGGCGGTCGAGGCCGACGTCGAGCGACTGCCGTTCGCGGACGCGAGCTTCGACCTCGTCGTCTCGTTCACCGGTTTGCACTGCTTCCCGCGCCCGGAGGCGGCGATCGTGGAGATGGCGCGCGTGCTGCGGCCGGGCGGCGTACTGAGCGGCAGCGCCCTGCTGAACGACACGGGCGTCCTCTACGAGCCGCTGCGCATCGCCGGGCGGCTCGGCGGCCTCCTGGGGCCGAGCGGGACGCGCGTCGAGCTCGCCCACTGGCTGGCGGCGGCGGGCTTCCCGGACGCGAGCATCCGGACCTCGGGCGCGCTCGTGTACTTCCGCGGCACCCGCGCCTGAGGCGTCGGGCCCGACCTGCGGCGCGCCCGGCCCGCAACGTGCACCGCTGTACATGAATAGACTTCAGCTTCCATGAGAGGCATCCCCGCCGCCCCCACGGCCCGGCAGCTGCTGCCGCCGTTCACCGCCGAGCACGAGGAGCTGCGCGAGTCCGTGCGGCGCTTCGTCCTCACCGAGCTGAAGCCGTACGCCGAGCAGTGGGAGGAGGACCGCTGGTTCCCCGACGAGGTCTTCACCAAGCTCGCGTCCGTCGGATACCTCGGCCTGAAGTACCCAACCCAGTACGGCGGCCAGGGCGGCGACATGCTCCACGACGCCGTGCTCATCCAGGAGCTCTCGCAGGCGGGCAGCGGCGGCCTGGCCGCCGGCATAGGGGCGCACATCGGCATCGCCACGCCGCCCATCCACACGTTCGGGACGGAGGACCAGAAGCAGCGCTACCTCGCGCCCGCCATCGCCGGCGAGAAGATCGCGGCGCTGGCCATCACGGAGCCGGACGCCGGATCGGACGTGGCGAGCATCCGCACGAGCGCGAAGAAGGTCGACGGCGGGTGGCTCGTCAACGGCTCGAAGATGTTCATCACCAACGGCGTGCGCGCGCACTACTTCGTCACCGCCGTGAAGACGAGCAGCGAGGGCGGCCACGCGGGTCTCAGCTTCCTCATCATCGAGAACGGCGAGGGAGTCACGACGAGCAAGATCGAGAAGCTCGGCTGGCACGCGTCCGACACGGCGCTCATCGCCTTCGACGACGTCTTCGTGCCCGACGAGAACCTGCTCGGCGAGCGCGACAAGGGCTTCTACCTGATCATGGCCAACTTCCAGTGGGAGCGGCTGGTGATGGCGCTCGGCGCGGTCGCGGCGATGGAGCGCCTCTTCGAGCAGACGCTCCGGTACGCCCAGGAGCGCAGCGCCTTCGGCCGCCCGATCGCGCACTTCCAGGTCACCCGCCACAAGTTCGCGGAGATGGCCACGACCATCGAGGGCGGGCGCGCGCTGACCTACCACGCGCTGCGCCTGCACCACCTCGGGATGGACTGCCTGCCGGAGGTGACCATGGCCAAGCTCGCCACCCAGCGGGCGGCCTTCGACCTGGCGGACGAGTGCCTGCAGATCCACGGCGGCGCGGGCTACATGGTCGAGTACGGGATCGAGCGCGCCGCGCGCGACCTGCGCCTGGGCCCGATCGGCGGCGGCACCGACGAGATCATGCGCGAGATCCTCGCCAAGGTCCTGGCGCTGTAGCCGGCCGGGCCGAGGCTCTAGGCGAAGATCGCGTCGGCCGGCGCGTAGAGCGCGCGGGGCTCGATCCCGGACCGCCGCGAACTAGGATCCCCCGCCACTGGCGGTTGACCGAGACGACGAAGGAGACGTGCAATGGGAGTCCTCGACGACAAGGTGGCCATCGTCACCGGTTCGGCC
>JAOPZU010000599.1 GCA_025963955.1 Solirubrobacterales bacterium | reverse complement strand
CGGCCTGCTCGGCGTCCGCGGCCGTCCACGGCTGGGCTTCGCCGTGCCGATGGCCGAAAGGGCCGCCGCGCCCGCCGCCGAGGCCCGGGCCGCGAGGCCCGAAACCAGGTCCGCCGGGTGCGCCCTTCGCCCGGTCCGCCGCGAGGAACGCGGCGAACCAGGCGTAGAACTCCGGCACGCGGTCCTCGGGGACCGCGACCGTGACCTGCTTGTCGGCCATCAGGCCGCGGGCTCCGCCGGAGCGGCCTCCGCGGCGGCGGGAGCGCCGTGGTGGTGCTCCTCGTGGTGCTGGGGGCGGCAGCCGGGGCGGTGGCCGACGGGACCGTGGCCGTGGCGACCGCGGGGCCCGCGTCGCCGGCCGGGTCCGTCCGCTGCGAGGAACCGCGCGAAGAACGCGTAGAACTCGGCGGTCCGCTGCTCGGGGACGGCGACGGTGATCTGCTTGTCCTGCTGGGTGGTGGGGGCATCGGTTCCCATGTCTGATCCTTGTTCGCTTGTCGAAGTACGCACAAGGTAGCACAGGCATTTACTTAAGTAAAGCCTGACCTTCGCTCACGGATGCTAGGCGACCCACCCCGCGAGCCGGCCCGCCGCGTCCTTATCGAGCACCGGTCCGTGCCCGAAGCCGACCACTGCGGGCTGGAGCGCGGCCAGCCGCGCCTGGGACCGCCGGTTGGCCTCGCGGTCGATGGTCTGCGCCCGCGCCGGGTCGCGCAGGCCGCGGCGCGTGGTCTTCATGTCCATGTTCAGCCAGACGTCCCCGCACAGCAGGACGCGGTCCCGCTCGCGCCAAAGCGCGATGTGTCCGGGCGTCCGGCCAGGCGTCTCCAGGACGACGAAGCCGGCGCCCACCTCGTCGCCGTCGTGCAGCGCGCGGCGCACGGGTACCCCCTCGAAGCCTCCCATCAGCCGCATCACCGGGGCCAGCAGGCCCGTCGCCTCGACGTTGCCCGACTCCAGCACGGCGACATCGGCCGCCCCGGCCCACACCGGCACCTTGCACTCCTCGACGATCGAGTGCGAGCCGCCCGCGTGGTCCCCGCGGGCGTGGGTGACGATGTGCGCGGAGAGCGCGCGTTCCTCCACGCGGAGCTCCTGCGCGATCCGCCGGCCGAAGGGCGGACCCCCCGCGTCCACCAGCACGTCGCCGATCAGGTACGCGTTCACCCCCTGGCGCAGCAGCATCGGGAACTGGAAGACGTCGTCGGCGATCTGCTCCATGGATGGGTCAGGCTACCCCGGCCACCGTCCTGCTGAAGCTGAACCGAGTTCAACCAGGAGGTAGGCTCGCGCCATGTCCGACACCAGCACCGACGCCCCCGCCGTCCTGACCGAGCGCCGCGGCGCCGTCCTCGTCATAACGCTCAACCGGCCGCAGGTCCGCAACGCCGTCAACACCGAGCTGGCCAACGGGGTCGCGGCGGCCCTCGACGCCCTCGACGCGGACGACACCCTGAGCGCCGGCATCCTCACGGGTGCGGGAGGCTTCTTCTGCGCGGGGATGGACCTCGGCGCGTTCGCCAAGGGCGAGTCGCCGTGGATCGACGGCCGCGGCTTCGCCGGCATCACCCAGCGCGCGTCGGCCAAGCCGCTCATCGCCGCCATCGAGGGCTTCGCCGTCGCCGGCGGCCTGGAGATCGCCCTCAGCTGCGACCTGATCGTGGCCGCGGCCGGCGCGAAGCTCGGCATCCCGGAGGCCAAGCGCTCCCTGGTGGCCGCCGCGGGTGGCCTGCTGCGCCTGCCCCGCCGCATGCCCTACCACGCGGTCATGGAGCTGGCCCTCACCGGGGACCCGATGACCGCCGAGCGCTTCCACGAGTTCGGCGTCGTCAACCGCGTGGCCGAGCCCGGCGCCGCCCTCGACGTCGCCCTCGAGCTCGCGGCGACGCTGGCGAAGAACGGCCCGCTCGCGCTCATGGCCTCCAAGCGCATCATCGAGGAGCAGGTCGACTGGAGCCTGGAGGAGATGTGGGGCAAGCAAGGCGAGATCGCCGGCCCCGTCCTCATGTCGGAGGACGCGCGCGAGGGGGCGGTGGCGTTCAAGGAGAAGCGGGAACCCGTGTGGCGGTCGAAGTAGGAGGCCGGGCGCTTGCGGAGACGGTTCCCGAGCGGGAACCCGTGTGGCGGTCGACGTGATCCCAAACCTTGGTCGCCTTGGGCCGCGCGAGCGCTGACCGGGGCGGCCGAGGCGGTTGTACGCACGGTCCAGGCCCGATCGCCCTGAGGCTGAAATCTGAGCGGCGGCGGCGGTTCGTCCCTACCGTCTGACCCATGGAGATGAGGGTTCCCCAGATTGTCGCGTTCGGCGGCGGCGGCTTCTCCATGGAGGCCTCCAACACGCTGATGGACGACCACGTGCTGCGCCTGACCGGGAAGGCCAGACCGAAGGTCTGCTTCATCCCGACGGCGTCGGGCGACGCCGACCACTACGTCGTGCGCTTCTACCGGCGCTTCGCGGGCGTGGCGGACGCCTCCCACGTCTCCCTCTTCCGGCGGGACACGGGTAGCGGCGCGGTCGAGGGCGACCTCGAGGCGCACCTCGTGCAGCAGGACCTCATCTACGTCGGCGGCGGCAGCGTCCTGAGCCTGCTCGGCGCCTGGCGCGCGCACCGGCTGGACACGATCCTGGAGCGCGCGTGGCTCGGGGGAACCGTCATGTGCGGCCTGTCCGCCGGCTCGCTGTGCTGGTTCCAGGACGCGGTCACCGCGTTCCACGGGCCGCCCGAGCAGCTTCACGGCCTCGGCCTGCTCCCGTACTCCAACTGCGTGCACTACGACGGCGAGCCGCAGCGCCGGACCGAGTTCAAGCAGTTCGTCGCCGGCGGCATGCGCGCCGGCTACGGCGTCGACGACGGCGCCGCGCTGCACTTCAAGGGGACCGAGCTCTTCGACGTCGTCGCGTCCAGGCCGACGGCCGGCGCCCACCACGTGGCGCTCGTCGACGGCGCCGTCGTGGAGACTCCGCTCAGCGCCCGCTACCTCGGGATGGCGGCTCCCGCGCTGGCCGCTTGATCGCCCCCGGGCCCGTGCCCGCGGCAGCGGCCGCGGGGGGCGCGCCCTAACCTGTGGCGATGGACGGCCGGACGCCAACGATCTTCGCCATGGGTGGCGGCGGCTTCACGATGGAGCCGCAGAACCCGGCGCTCGACGAGTTCGTCCTCTCGCTCGCCGCCGCGCAGGTCCCGAAGATCCTGCTGCTCCCGACGGCCTCCGGGGACGCGGGCAGTCAGGAGGCGCAGTTCCAGACGACGTTCGGCGACCGCCCGTGCGAGCCGAGCGTCCTCTCCCTCTTCCGCCTCGGCGAGGGTGGCCCCATCGATCTGCGGGCGACGATCCTCGGCCAGGACATCGTCTACGTGGGCGGCGGCTCCATGCGCAACCTGCTGGCGATCTGGCGGGTCCATGGGATGGACGAGATCCTCCGCGAGGCGTGGGCCGCGGGGGTCGTCCTGGCGGGCCTCAGCGCCGGCGCGATGTGCTGGTTCGGCGCGGGCGTGACGAAGTCCTCGGGCCGGCCCGAGGTCGCCAAGGGGCTCGGGCTCCTGCCCGGGTCGCTGTGCGTCCACGCCGACGGCGACCCCGACCGCCTGCCCGTCTACGAGCAGGCGGTCGCCGAGCGCCGCCTGCCCGCGGGCTGGGCCGCGGACGACGGCGTCGGCCTGCTGTTCAAGAACCGGGACCTGGTCCGTGTCGTCTCCTCTCGGCCACGGACCCGCGCCGTCTGGGTCGAGCAGACTCCGTCCGGCCTGCGCCGGGACGTCCGTCAGCCCGAGCTGCTGGCGAGCATCGGGAACGTCCGGGACGAGGGTTCGCGGATCGTCCCCGCGGACGTGCTCGAGTTCCGGCGCGCGCGACGGCAGAGCAGCCAGCGGCGCGGCGCCTAGCGCACCCCGACGAGCACGACCTGCAGCGCGAACAGCTCCGGCCGGGTCCGGACCGCGAGCGGGACCAGGTGGGCGAGCGACGGGAAGTGCGCCTGGAGCGGCAGCGGAGCAGGGGAGAAGTGCTCCTCGGCGACCTCGAGGCCTGCCTCGCGGAGCAGGGCGCGGGCCTCGGCGCGGGTGAACCAGCGCAGGTGCGTCGCGTCGAACAGCCCGTGCTCCTCGCGGGGGAAGCGCCCCCGCAGCAGCGCCCGGCGCCCGGTCCAGTGCGCGACGTTCGGGACCGAGACGACCACGCGGCCGTCTGGCGCCAGCTGCGACGCCAGCGCGCGCAGGGTCGCGTTCGGGTGGGGCAGGTGCTCCAGGACGTCCCCGCAGACGATCGCGTCGTACGGGCCGTGCTCGGCGGCGCGGGCCAGGACGTCGTCGTCGTCGACCGAGCCGGTGATGATCGCGACCAGGACGTCCCGCGCCCGTGCGCGCTGGGCCGCGTGCTCGTCGGCCTCGATCCCGACGACCCGGCAGCCCGTCGCCGCGAGCACCGCCGCCAGGTAGCCGGTCGAGCACCCGACGTCGAGCACCCGCGAGCCCGGGGCGACCGCGTCGACCATCAGGCGGTGGGCGGGCGAGAGGCCGTGGGCGGCGACGAGCGCGTCGTACGGGGCGGTGGCCGACATCTAGTCCTCCCCGTGGACGGTCAGCGTCAGCCGGCGGGCGCCGCCGCGGTCACGGTGCTCGCAGAGGTAGATGCCCTGCCAGGTGCCGAGGACCGGCCGGCCGTCACGCAGCGGCAGGGTCAGGGTCGCGCCCATGAGCGAGGACTTCACGTGGGCGGGCATGTCGTCCGCGCCCTCCAGGGTGTGGGTCCACGCGAAGGACTCGGGGACCGCGTCGTTGACCCAGCTCTCCATGTCGCGCCGCACGTCGGGCGAGGCGTTCTCGTTGAGGGTCAGCGAGGCGGAGGTGTGCTGCAGCAGCAGGTGCAGCAGGCCGACCCGGATCCCGGCGAGCTCCGGGACCGCGCCGAGCACCTCGTCGGTCACCAGGTGGAAGCCGCGGGGCCGCGGACGCAGGTCGAGGTCGCGCTGGAGCCACATGCCGGCTCCAGCCTAGTCGGGCGCCACGGGCAGTCGCGCCGCCCGCAGGTCGACCCGGCCGGCACGAGTGAACGGAACGCCCTCGGCCTCCAGGTGCGCCCGCTGCCGCTCGGCCTTGGCCAGCGAGCCGTCCGCCCGCACGACCCGCCACCACGGCACGTCGTCGCCCGCGTGGTGGCGCAGCACGGACCCGGCCAGCCGCGGGGCACCCGGGGTCACGTCGCCGTACGTGCGCACCCAGCCCTCGGGGATCGCGCGGACGCGGTCGAGGATGCGTTCGAGGGCGGCGGCGTCCGGCACGGGGGCCCAGCGTAGGCCACTACCCTGCCGCCATGACCTACTCGATCGTCGCGCACGACCCCGCCACCGGGGCGATGGGGATCGCCGTGCAGTCGCACTGGTTCAACGTCGGCGCGGTCGTCGCCTGGGGCCGGGCGGGCGTGGGGGCGGTCGCCACGCAGTCGGTCGCGGAGCCCGCGTACGGGCAGCGGCTGCTCGACGCGCTCGAGGGCGGCGCGAGCCCGAAGGACGCCCTCGCCCAGCTGCTGGCCGCGGACGAGCAGGCCGCCTACCGACAGGTGGCGGTCGTCGGGGCGGGCGGGGACGTCGCGGTGCACACCGGCGCGTCGTGCATCGCCTTCGCCGGTCACGAGAGCGGACGCGGGTTCAGCGCGCAGGCCAACATGATGGCCTCACCGGACGTCTGGCCGGCGATGGCCCAGGCGTACGAGCGCGCCAGCGGCCCGCTGCAGCGACGCCTCGCCGCGGCGCTGCACGCGGCCGAGGCGGCCGGAGGCGACGCTCGCGGGCGGCAGTCCGCCGCCCTGCTCGTCGTCCCGGCCGAGGGGGAGCCGTGGACCTCGCTCGTCGACGTCCGCGTGGACGACGCCGCCGAGCCGCTGGCGGAGCTCGACCGGCTCCTGGACCTGACCGACGCCTACGGCCTGGCGCAGGAGGGCGACGAGCTCTCGGCCGCCGGCCGTCACGAGGAGGCCTCCGATCGCTACGAGCGCGCTTCCGCCCTGGCCCCCGGCAACCACGAGCTGCTCTTCTGGTCCGGCCTGGCGGCCGCGAGCCAGGAGGACATGCCGACCGCCCTGGCCCGCGTCCGCGAGGCGATCGCGCTGCACCCGGGGTGGCGGGACCTGCTGGGGCGCCTGGAGCCGGACATCGCGCCTAGCGCGGCCGCGGTGCTTCAGGCGCTGGAGGCGGGGTAGCGCAGGCGTGCGCCCAGCGCGGCCGCGGTCGCCACCCGCGCGCACCCGGCCCTGCCGGGCGCGCGGTCGATGTCCTACCGCTCGCCCGGCGTCTTCGTCGGGTAGAGCGTGACCGGGATCGACAGGTCGAGCGCGGTCGAGATGATGCGGTTCTGCTCCATGTTGTGCGCGGCGGGGTAGCCCTCGCCCGGTGAGGCGCGCTCCGGCCGGCCGACGTAGCCGAAGGCCAGGTGCTCCGGCAGGATCTGCATCAGGCGCGGGGCCATGTGCGCGCGAGCGCCCATGTTCCGCGGCTCCTCCTGGACCCACACGACCTCCTTGAGGTTCTTGTAGGTCCCGATGAGCTCCTTGATCTGGCCCTCGGGGAAGGGGTAGAGCAGCTCGACGCGGCCGATGGCGACGCCCGGGTTGGCCTGACGGTCCGGGTGGCCGACGAGGTCGTAGTAGACCTTGCCGGTGCACAGCACCAGGCGCGTGACCTCGTCGACCGGGACCCGCGGCTCGCCGAGGACCGGGAAGAACTGCGTCTCCGCCAGGTGCTCGATGCGGTTCGTGGCCTGGGGCAGGCGCAGCAGCGACTTCGGCTGCATCACGATCAGCGGACGCTGCTTGGCGATGCGCGCCTGCCGCCGGATGAGGTGGAAGTACTGCGCCGGCGTCGTGACGTTCGCGACGCGGATGTTGCCCTCCGCCGCCAGCTGCAGGAAACGCTCCAGGCGGGCCGAGGAGTGCTCGGGACCCGAGCCCTCGTAGCCGTGGGGGAGCAGCAGCGTCAGCCGCGAGGACTGGCCCCACTTCGCCAGACCGGACACGATGAACTGGTCGATGATGACCTGCGCGCCGTTGGCGAAGTCACCGAACTGCGCCTCCCAGATGACGAGCGTCTCCGGCGCCTCCTGCGAATAGCCGTACTCGAAGCCGAGGCACGCGGTCTCGCTCAGCGGCGAGTTGTGGAGCTCGATCGGGGCCAGCGCGCCCGGCAGGTTCTGGATCGGGGAGACGGACTGCCCGTTCTTCGCGTCGTGCAGCACCATGTGGCGGTGGCTGAACGTGCCGCGCTGGACGTCCTGGCCGGTCAGGCGGATCGGGATGCCCTCGGTCAGCAGCGACGAGTAGGCCAGCGCCTCGGCGTGGCCCCAGTCGATGCCGCCGTCGGGCCCGACGGCCTTGCGGCGGCGCTCGAGCTGCTTGACGAGCTTCGGGTGGACGGTGAAGCCCTCCGGCACGGTCAGCAGCTCGTCGTTGAGCGACAGCAGGCGCTCGGCGGAGACCGCCGTCTTCACCTCGGGCGACGGCGAGCGGTCCAGCGTGTACTCGCCGGTCTGCTGCGTCGGGGAACCCGAGTCGGCGGCGGCCTTGATCTGGGCCTTCAGGCCGGCGTGCAGCGCCGTCATCTCGTCCCAGATTGCGGTCTTCGCGGCCTCGACCTCCTCGGCGGCGATGACGCCCCCGGCGGTCAGCTGGTCCGCGAACAGGTCCGAGACGCGCGTCTTCTTCTTGATGATCGCGGTCATCTCGGGCTGCGTGTAGGCCGGCTCGTCCGCCTCGTTGTGGCCGAAGCGGCGGTAGCCGATCAGGTCGATGAGGACGTCGTGGCCGAACTCCTGGCGGAACGCGAACGCGAGCCGGACCGCCGAGATGCAGGCGGCGACGTCGTCGGCGTTGACGTGGATGATCGGGACGTCGAAGCCCTTGGCCGGGTCCGAGGCCCAGCGGGTGGACCGCGAGTCCTCGGGGTCGGTGGTGAAGCCGACCTGGTTGTTCGTGATGATGTGCAGCGTGCCGCCGACCTGGTAGCCGTCGAGCGCCTGCAGGTTCATCGACTCGGCCACCACGCCCTGGCCGGGGAAGGCCGCGTCGCCGTGGAGGACGATCGGCACCGCGGCGGTCGTGTCGCGGTGGGCGTGCGGGCCCTGGCGCGTGGTCTGCGCAGCGCGCGAGGCGCCGACGACGACCGGGTGCACGAACTCCAGGTGCGAGGGGTTGGACTCGAGGTTGACGAGGATCGAGGACCCGTCGGGCAGCTGGTAGGAGCCCTGCGCGCCGTGGTGGTACTTCACGTCGCCGGTCCCGCCCTGCGGGATGGTCGTGATCGCCTCGAGCGTCGAGGCGCCCTCGAACTCCGCGAAGATCGACTCGTACGGACGGCCGAGATTGTGCGCGAGCACGTTCAGGCGGCCGCGGTGCGCCATGCCGAGGACGACCTCGCGGGCGCCGTGCGCGGCGGACAGCTGGATCATCTCGTCGATCATCGGGATCGTCATGTCCAGGCCCTCGACGGAGAACTGCTTCTGCCCGAGGTAGGCCTTGTGCATGAAGCGCTCGAAGGAGTCGACCTCGATCAGGCGCTTGAGGAGCGCCTGCTGCTCCTGGCTCGTGAGCGGGCTGCGGAACTCGCCCTTCTCGATCTTCGCCCGCAGCCAGGTGCGCTGCCGGTGGGAGGCGATGTGCTCGATCTCGTAGGCGATCGTGCCGCAGTACGTCTCCTTCAGGTGCGGCAGCGCGTCGGCGAGCGTCGCGCCGGGGACGCCGATCCGCAGGATCTTCGCCGGGATCTTCGCCATGAGCTCGGGCGTGAGGCCGAGCGGCTCCGGGTCGAGCGCGGGATCGCCCTCGGGCTCGGAGCCGAGCGGGTCCAGTCGCGCGGCCAGGTGACCGTGGGTGCGGTGGGCCTTGACGAGGGAGACCGCGGCCTGGACGGCCTGCAGCAGCTCCTCGTCGACGACGCCGGGTGTGGCGTTGACGGCCGGG
>JAOPZU010000060.1 GCA_025963955.1 Solirubrobacterales bacterium | reverse complement strand
CTCACGCGGGCGGCCGCCGACCCGACCGGGACCCTCGACTACGCTCGATCGCTCGGCCGGGTCACCGGGGCGTCCCCGGCCGCGCCCTCGCCGCTGCTCGCCGGGCGCTCCCTGTCGCGGCGCCTGCGGACGATCGACGTCCCGGTGGCCGAGCTGCGGGCGGCCGGGACGGCCGCCGGATGCTCGCTGAACGACGCGTTCCTCGCCGCGTTGAGCGGCGGCCTCGGGCGCTACCACGCGGCCGCCGGCGTCCCGGCCACGGACCTGCCGATCGCGCTGCCCGTCTCGCTGCGGGCCTCCGGGGACGAGGCCGGCGGAAACCGGTTCGCGGGCGCCCGCATCGCGGCTCCCGCCGGGGAGCCGGACCCGGTCGCGCGGATGAAGCTCATCCGCGAGCGGGTGCTCGCCGCGCGCGACGAGCCCGCCCTGGACTTCATGGGCCTGACCGCGCCGGTGATGTCGCGGATGCCGGCGCCCGTGCTGACGCGCCTGACCGCGAGCTTCACCCGCTCCCTCGACCTGCAGGCCTCGAACTTCCCGGGCCTGCAGCGCGAGTCCTACGTCGCCGGGGCGCGCGTGCTGCGCTGGTACCCCTTCGGGCCCGCGCCGGGCTGCCCGGTCATGGCGACCCTCGCCTCGCACGAGGGCATCTGCTGCATCGGCCTGACGATCGACACCGCCGCGGTCACCGACGTCGACGGCTTCATGGAGGCGATGACGGCGGGCTTCGCCGAGGTGGTGGCGGTCGGGGCTCAGGCCACCTGAGCGGCGGTGCTGACCTCGAGGATCGTCCGGACCACGAGCGCCGGGTCGTCGAACATCGGCACGTGTCCGACCCCGGGCAGGACCACGAGCTCCGCACCCGGGACGTTCGCGACCAGCGGACGGCCGTAGCGCTCGAGCGGGATCGTGCGGTCGTTGCCGCTCCAGGCGATGCGGATCGGGTAATCGGAGGCCGCCCCCGCGGCCAGGCCGTCCGAGCCGGCGATGAACCGCAGCAGGTCGTCGAAGACGAGGCAGCCGAGCGCCTCGTCCAGCAGCTCCTGGACCTCCCCGGGCGGGATGCGGTCCCCGTGCTCAGCGACTGAGCGCAGCAGCAGCTTGCGGAACCGTGGGCGCCTGAGCAGCGGGCCCAGCCGCGGCCCGAGGCGCTCCATCGCCAGGCGGCCCCCACGCATCAGCCGGACGACGCGGTGCAGGTCGCGCGGACTGCTCCACCCGCCGGCCGGCGAGAGCGCCACGACGGACAGCGCACGGCCGCGACGGCCGAGCTCGAGGGCGAGCCAGCCGCCGAGGGAGTTGCCGACCAGGTGCGCGCGGTCGATGCCCTCCGCGTCCAGCTGCGCCTCCAGCAGGTCGAGCATCGCCTCGACGGTGCCGGGGAAGTCGTCGGCCAGCGGTGCGGAGCCGTGATGGCCGGGCAGCGTCGGCGCGAAGACGGCGTGGTGCGCGGCGAGGCCGTCGATCACCGGGCGCCACGCACGCCAGCTCCCCGTGAAGCCGTGCAGCAGCACCAGCGGCGGGCCCGACCCGGCGCGGTGGACGGAGAGGCCGGGGTCCGGCGCGGTCATCGGCTCGGCCAGTCGCGCAGCGTGTCCGCCATCGCCTGCCGCACGTCGTCGCGGTGCTCGCCGACGCGCTCGACCTCCCAGTCCGAGGTGTCCACGGGCGGGAGCACGACCACCTCCACGTGGCCCGGGTGCACCACCTGACCGCCCCGCGACTGCACGGTGTGGATCCCCTTCAGGACGATGGGCACGATCGGCACGCCCGCCTGCATGGCGATGTGGAACGGACCCTTCTTGAAGGCGCCGAGCCGCGGGGTCGGGGTCCGGGTCCCCTCGGGCGCGACGATCAGCGACGTGCCCTCGCGCAGGCGCTGGACGACGGGCTCGAGCGCCTCGCGCGCCGCGGCGTTGTTCGTCCGCTCCACGAACGCCACGCCGCCGAGCTGGAACAGCTGCCCGAACACCGGGATGCTCTTCGCCTCGGCCTTCGCGACCCCGGTGAAGTTCTCACGCACGAGCTTCATGACGACGATCGGGTCCATCTTCGACTGGTGGTTGAAGATGAAGACCGCGGGCCGGTGGGACCAGAGGTGCTCCGAGCCGGCGAGGACGTCGACGTCGACCCCGGCGAGGGTCAGGGAGACGTCGGAGCCCATCCCCATCGCGATGTCCACGAGCGTCGTCCGCGAGCGCCGCAGCAGGCCCGCGCCGACGCCGAGCCCGATCGCGCCGAAGAGGCTGCCGTAGAACGTCGCCGTCCGGGCGACGTCCCGGACCCCCGGCAGCGAACCGGGCGGCTGCGCGCAGCGCAGCACCGGCCAGCCGCGGCCGGACGCCTCCTCGGTGAGCTCCGCGTCCGGCTCGATGGCGACCGGGTGGCCGACCGCCTCCAGGAACGGGAGGTCCTCCCGGCCGTTGGAGTAGGCGAACGACTGCGCGAGGTCGAGGCCCTCGGCGGCGGCCAGCGCCTCGAGCCCGCGCGCCTTCGCCGGACCGTAGAGCGGGTGGAGCACGACGCCGGTCAGGCGGCCGTCCTCCACCTCCACCTCGGTGTTCAGGACATGGTCGAAGCCGAGCTCCTCGGCCATCGGCTGGGTCTGGAAGCGCATGGCGGACGACGCGAGCACCAGGGTGTGCCCCATCTCGCGGTGCGCCTCCACGAGCGCAAGGGCCTCGTGGTGGAGCTTGGCGGCGATCTGCCCCTTGAAGAGCCGGCGGCCGAGCCGCTCGAGCTCGTCCTCCTCCACGCCCTTCCACGCGGCGAGCGACATGGCGAAGAAGTCCGCAAACGCCGCCTCGTCGGGGATGCCGCGCCGGGCCGTGAGCGCGGTCCGCGTCAGCTCGAACGGGCCCATGTCCAGGTTCTTGATGCGGTGCTCGTAGAACGCGCCAGCGGAGTAGCCGCTGATGAGCGTCCCGTCGTAGTCGAAGGCAGCCGCGATGTGCGGGCCGGGCGCCGCGGCGCGCACGCGGGCGATGAGTCCTTCGACGTTGGCCATGACCCCAGCCTTGCACGGGCGCAGCGGCCGCGCATGCGCCCAGGGGGGTGCCAGGTTCCCCCATACGAAGGTATGCGCACGCCTCGCGGCCCGCGAAGCTTGGCGCATGAGCTCCTCGCTGCTGGCCGACGTGCGTTTCCGTGCCGCGCTCGCGGAGGTGGCCGAGCGATCGGGGACGCCGGCGGCCGCGGTCGAACGGGACGCCGCCGCGTGCCTGGCCGAGATGGAGAGCTCCCAGCAGGTCCTCGCCCGGGCCGTCTGGGCGCGGTGGGCCACCTACCTCTACTCGCGGGCGTACACGCTGAGCTTCGACGCCGAGGCCCTGGAGCGGATCCGTGTCCTCGGCCGCGACCACCCCCTCGTCTTCCTGCCGTCGCACCGGTCCAACCTCGACGGCTACGTCATGGCCTCGCTGCTGCACCAGCAGGGGTTCGCGTGCAACCACACGCTCGGCGGGATCAACATGGCCTTCTGGCCGATCGGGCCGCTCGGGCGGCGGTCCGGGGTCATCTGGATCCGGCGCAGCTTCCGGGACGACGAGGTCTACAAGCTGACCCTGCGGCACTACGTCGCCCACCTGGCGCGGGAGGGCAGGAACCTCGAGTGGTACATCGAGGGCGGGCGGACGCGGACCGGGAAGCTGCTGCCCCCGAAGCTCGGGCTGTTCAACTACGTGGCGGACGCGGTGGAGGACCTCGGCGCCGAGGGCGTGCACGTCATCCCGACGTCGATCGTCTACGACGAGCTCCCCGAGGTCGAGGAGATGACCACGGAGTCGCACGGGGCGGCCAAGCCCGCCGAGGGGCTCGGGTGGCTGCTGCGCTTCGCCCGGCAGCAGCGCGGGGACTACGGCAACGTCCAGGTCAACTTCGGCGAGCCCATCGCCCTCGCCGACGCCCTCGCCGCCGCCGGGTCGAGCGCCACGGACCGGTCGGCCCGGCGCCTGGCGCGGCACAAGGTGGCGATCGAGGTCTGCGCTCGGATCAACCGCGCCACCCCGGCGACCGCGACCTCACTGCTGACGCTCGCGCTGCTGGGGGTGGAGGACCGGGCGCTGACCTTCCGCCAGGTGCAGGACGTCCTGACGCCGGTGCTGCGCTACGTGCTGGCCCGCGAGCTCCCCGCCGACGACGCCGCCCGCCGGCTCACCACGCAGGACGGCGTACGCGAGACCCTCCAGACGCTCGTCACGCACGGCGTGGTCGACCGCTTCGACGGCGGCACCGAGAGCGTCTTCGGTATCGGGGCCGAGCAGGCGCTCGTCGCCGGCTTCTACCGCAACATCTCGATCCACTGGTTCGTCGACCGCGCGATCGTCGAGCTCGCGCTGCTGCGCGCCGCGGAGGAGCCGGGCGACGACGTCGTGGAGACCGCTTGGGACGAGGCGTTCCGCCTGCGCGACCTGCTCAAGTTCGACTTCTTCTTCTCCGGCCGCGAGGAGTCGCGGCAGGCCCTGACGGCGGAGATCGAGCTCATCGAGGCGGGCTGGCGCGGGCACGGCCGCGAGCACCTCGCGGACATCGGCCCGGCGATGTTGCGGTCCGGCGCGCTGATGGCGCCGCGGATCCTGCGCTCGTTCATCGAGACGCACCTGATCGTGGCCGACCGCCTGTGCGCGCTCGGGGAGTGGCCGGCCGACCCGGCGCAGGTGGCGCAGGACTGCCTCGGGCTCGGCGAGCAGTACCTCAAGCAGCGCCGCATCACGAGCCGCGACGCCGTCTCGCTCCACCTCTTCGACCCCGCGGTGAAGCTCTGCGCGAACTACGGGCTGCTGGCCGGTGAGCACCTGATCGAGCGGCGGGCGGAGCACGCCGCGTACCTCCATGCGCTCCAGCGGCGGCTGGGCGCCGCCGTCGACCTGCACCACGCCTCGCTCGCCGACGCGCTGACGCTGTCCTGACCGCCCGGCACGCCCCGCGGCTACGCTGGCTCACGTGGCGAGCCCCACCGACCTGCTGCTGCACCGCCGTCGTGAAGCCGCCTCCCGCCGAGCAGGCGCCGACCGTCGGACCAAGGCGCTGGCCGCCGCCGCCGTCCTGACCGGGGGCGGGGTCGTGACCGCGGAGATCGCGCGGGTGTGGCGGCG
>JAOPZU010000052.1 GCA_025963955.1 Solirubrobacterales bacterium | reverse complement strand
GCCCCGGATCGCGCGGACGCCAGCGGCGCCGCCTGAGCGGCACGGCCGCAAGCCCGCGCGGGCGCCCGGACACGGTTGCCCGGTTGCCCGCCCGGGCAGGATCGTGGGGTGCGTCGCGTGGACCCCTCGGACCCGGGCTGGACGCGGCGCAGGCGTGGCCGCGGCTTCGAGCTGCTCGACGAGCACGGCGCCACGATCAAGGACGTCGAGGCCCGTGACCGGGTCGCCGCGCTCGCGATCCCGCCCGCGTGGCGCGAGGTGTGGATCTGCCCGCGGCCGGACGGCCACCTGCAGGCGATGGGCATCGACGACGCCGGCCGGCGCCAGTACCGGTACCACGAGGAGTGGAACACGCGGCGCTCCCGGCGCAAGTTCGACGAGACGCTCGTCTTCGCCGCGGGCCTGCCGCTGCTGCGCCAGGAGGTCCACGACACGCTGACGGCCGAGGAGGGGCGGACGCCCACGGCGGAGTCGGTGCTGGCCTGCGTGGCCCGGCTGCTCGACGTCGGCTTCTTCCTCATCGGCAGCTAGTCCTACGCGCGGGAGAACGGCACCTACGGCCTCAGCTCGATGCGCCGCGAGCACGTGCACGTGACCGCGGACGGCGTCGTCACGTTCGACTACCCCGCCAAGCACGGGCTGCGCCGGGTGCAGCACATCGTCGACCCGCTGTCCGCGGACCTCGTCGCGCGGCTGCGGCGCCAGCGCAGCGGTGACGGTCAGCTCTTCGGCTGGAAGACGAAGGACGGGTGGCGCCCGCTGCGGACCGCCGACGTCGGCGACTACCTCGCCGAGCGGGTGCCGACCGGGTCGGCCAAGTCCTTCCGCACCTGGCACGCCACGGTGCTGGCCGCGGTCGCGGTGTCCGTCGCGGCGGTCGATCCGGAGAAGGTCACCGCCCGCAAGCGCGTCATCACCCACGCGGTCAAGGAGGTCGCCCGCCACCTGGGCAACACCCCCGCCGTCTGCCGCAGCTCCTACATCGACCCGCGGGTCTTCGACAAGTACGCCGCGGGCGAGACCATCCGCGACACGGTCGCGCGCCTGGCGGGGGTCGACGACCACGGCCTCAGCGACACCGCGATCCACGGCGACGTCGAAGCCGCGGTGCTGGACCTGCTGGGCGGGGACGCGACCGCCTACCGGTAGGGCCCGCCGGGACGCGGCCCCGTCCCGGCGCTCACGCGAGCATCGGCCGGCCTGTCGGCCGACGTTCCGCGTCGAGCTCGAGCTGCTCGTAGTAGCGCGTGAAGTGGTGGCCGTGCCGGAACTCCCCGACGTGGGGGGCGATGCGCTCCCCCTGCGCCATCCGGACGATGAGCTCCGGGTAGGTCCGCCCCGGCAGCGCCGCGTACATCGGGGCCGGGAAGGCGCCGCCGAAGCGCGGGTTCACGTCGGTGATGCCGAGGCCGATCTCCGGGTCGCGGAACATCTGGATCGTCCCCGGGCCGCGGAATGCGAAGGCCTCGGCCACCTGCCGCGCGAGGTCGATGAGCTCCTCGTCGTGGATGACCTGCCCCTTGATCGACTCGCCGCCGCGCGACTCGAGCATCGTCCGCGGGATCGCGTTCAGGCAGATCCCGTCGAGGTCGCAGAGCACGTCCACCGAGAACTCAGGGCCTCCCATGAGCCGCTGGACCATCACCGGCTCCTTGACGTAGTCGACGAAGAACTCCATCTCGCGGCGGTCCGCGCACGGGTGGATCGAGCGCGCGCCCGAGCCGTGGACCGGCTTCACCATGACCGGGAAGCCCTCGGGCTCGGCGGGCGGCAGGACCGTGGGCGGCGAGGGCAGCCCGCGCGCGGTCAGCTCCTCGTGCGTGCGGTACTTGTCGTACATCGCCTCGCAGGTCTCGACGCTCGCCACGAAGGCCGGCAGCCGCTCCCCGGCCGCGGCGAGGACGTGGATGTCCAGGTCGGTGAGCGGGACCACGGCCGACACGTCGTGCTCGGCGACCAGGCGCTCGAGGTAGGGGACGTAGTCGGGGTCGTCGATCCGCGGCGGGACCACGGCGAGGTCCGCCGCATAACGGGCCGGCGCCAGCAGCGACGGGTCCGCGGCGATCGTGCGCGCGTGGCGCCCGAAGGCGGAGACGATGTCGAAGCGCTTGCCGACGCCGGTGAGCAGGACGGTCGGGCGGTCGGTCATGCGGAGGCTCCTGGCCGGTGGAAGGCGGGCAGCGTGTCCGCCCGGAGGCCGAGCCGCAGGGACTCGAGCGAGATGACCTCCGCGGGCGGGACGTTGCCGAGGTTCACGTGCCCGCCGAAGCGGTTGATGAGCCACGACTGCTGGTCCTTGCGGGGCGCCTCGAAGACGAGCTGCGCGAGGTCGACCTCGTGGACGATCTCGTCGATCAGGCCGGTCCGGGCCTCGCCGTCGGCGCGGTAGAGCCCGGCGGTGCCGGTGGCCCGCCCTTCGCAGACCACGAGCTCGGCGCCCGCGGCCAGCGCGCCGCGGATGAGCTCGACCCAGCGGTACGGCGCGAGGATCGCGTCGCTGTCCTTCTCCCCCACCTCCGCGTAGACCGTGAAGTCCCGCGCGAGGCGGGCGATCAGCGCGTGCTTCTCCTCGGGCGGGATCGGCACCACCCCGGAGGAGACCTCGACCTGCTCGATCGCGTGCTCGTGCAGGAACGCGCAGAGCGCGTCGATCCGGCCGTGCAGCCACGCGAGCTCGGTCAGCGTCCCGCCGACCATCACCGGCACGCCCCCGGCGCGGTAGCGCGCGAGCTTGTCCGCAAGGTTCGCGGTGACGAACGCGGAGCCCCAGCCGAGGCGGACGAGGTCGATGTGCGGGCCGGCGACCGCCAGCAGGCTGTCCACCTCGGCCGGGCCAAGGCCCTGGTCCAGCACGTGGGTCAGCCCGGTCGCGCGCGGTTTGGCGGCGCGCTCCGGGAGGGGGAAGACGTCAGGAAGTCCGGGCACTGCGGGCGAGGCTACCGGGGGCGACCGACACCCGGTCCGGCTCCGCGAAGCGCTCGGGCGTGCGCGAGGCGCTCGCCACGACGAGCAGGCCGAGGAGGACCCGGGCCGTGCGCATGACCCCGTTGTGGGCGACGAGGGCGACCGTCGTCCCGTCGGGCTGCGCGGCGACCTCGGCGAGCACCGCGCCGACGCGCGCCCGCAGCGCCGCGAAGCTCTCGCCGCCCGGCGGACTCACGCGCAGGTCGAGGGTCCCGGCGTCGGTGAAGGCCGCCGGTTGCTCGCCCTGGACCGCCCGCTTGTCCCGGCCCTGCCAGGCCCCGAGGTGGCGCTCCATCAGGCGCGGGTCGTACGTGATCGCGTGCGCGGGGAAGATCGCCACGGCCGTGAGGGCGGCCCGGCGGAGCGGGCTGCTGAGGACGAGGTCCGCGTCCACCGATCCGGCCAGCGCGGCCGCGCGCGCCAGCCCCTCGGCGTCCGGCTCCGCGTCGAGCTGTCCCATGAACGTGCCGCCGAGGTTCCCGGCGGCCGGGGCGTGGCGGATCAGCCAGAGCTCGGGCACGGTCGCAGCGTGGCAGACCCTGGGAGGATGGGCGTGGCGATGGACGTGCTCGAGCTGCCCACCCCGCACGGCCCGGCGCGGGCGCACCTGCTGCCGGCCCGCGACGGCGCGGGCGCA
>JAOPZU010000046.1 GCA_025963955.1 Solirubrobacterales bacterium | reverse complement strand
GCGACGGGTCGCGAAGGCGGCGGGGTCGGGCGGGGGGTTCACGGCCCGCGACTCTAGACTCCGCCCTCGAATGAGCATCGAGTACCGGTACGACCCCGAGGAGATCGAGCCCCGCTGGCAGCAGGTGTGGGCCGATGAGAAGACCTGGGAGGTCTCGAACGACGTCGAGGGCCGGGAGAAGTCCTACGTCCTGGAGATGCTCCCGTACCCGAGCGGCGAGCCGCACATCGGGCACCTGAAGGTCTACTCGGTCGGGGACGCGGTCGCGCACTTCCATCGCCGCACCGGGCGTCACGTCCTGCATCCGATGGGCTACGACGCGTTCGGTCTACCCGCGGAGAACAACGCGATCAAGACGGGCGTGCACCCGCGGGACTCCACCGCGAAGTCGATCGCCTCCTTCCAGCGGCAGTTCCGCCGTTGGGGCATCTCGATCGACTGGTCACGCGAGCTGGCCACCTGCGAGCCCGACTACTACCGCTGGACGCAGTGGATCTTCCTGCAGCTCTTCCACGCCGGGCTGGCCTACCGCAAGGCCGCGACGGTCAACTGGGACCCGGTCGAGGAGACCGTCCTGGCCAACGAGCAGGTCGTCGACGGCCGCGGCGAGCGGTCGGGCGCGCTCGTCGAGGTCCGCCACCTGGAGCAGTGGTTCTTCCGCATCACCGACTACGCCGACCGCCTGGTCGACGACCTCGAGGTCATCGACTGGCCCGAGCACGTCAAGACGATGCAGCGCAACTGGATCGGGCGCTCGGAGGGGGCGGAGGTCGTCTTCCGCTGCGAGGACCTCGCCGTCGACTACCCGGTCTTCACGACCCGACCGGACACGCTCTTCGGTGCGACGTTCTTCGTGCTGGCGCCCGAGCACCCGGACATCGAGCGCCTCACGGCGGGCACGGGCCACGAGGACGAGGTGCGCGAGTACGTCAATCGCGCGCTGACGAGCGACAAGGAGGACCGCGGGAACGCGGAGCGCACGAAGACCGGCGTCCCGCTCGGCCGGACGGTCACGAACCCGGTCAACGGCGAGCACATCCCGATGTTCGTCGCGGACTACGTGCTGATGGAGTACGGGACGGGCGCGGTCATGGCGGTGCCCGGCCACGACCAGCGCGACTACGACTTCGCGCAGGTCTTCGGGCTGCCCGTGAGGCGCGTGGTGGAGGGCCTCAACGCGGACGGGGACGACGAGGGCCTGCCGTACACCGGCCCAGGCGTGCTCGTGAACTCCCACCCGGACTTCGACGGGCTGGACAAGACGGCGGCGCTCGACGCCATCGTCCGCTGGCTCGACCGCGAGGGCAAGGGGCAGGCGTCGACGAACTACCGCCTGCGCGACTGGCTGCTCTCGCGCCAGCGGTATTGGGGCTGCCCGATCCCGATCGTGCACTGCGCGGCATGCGGCGTAATCCCCGTCCCGGAGGACCAGCTGCCGGTCGTCCTGCCCGACGTGGAGGACTACAAGCCGAAGGGGCAGTCGCCGCTCGCGGCGGCGACGGACTGGGTCAACACGACGTGCCCCAGATGCGACGCGCCGGCCAAGCGCGAGACGGACACGATGGACACGTTCGTCGACTCCTCGTGGTACTTCCTGCTCTACTGCGACGCGCAGAACGACGAGGCCGCGTGGGACCCGGAGATCCTGAAGCGCTGGGCGCCGGTCGACCAGTACATCGGTGGTGTCGAGCACGCGATCCTGCACCTGCTGTACGCGCGTTTCTTCATCAAGGCGCTCGCCGATCTCGGCCATCTCGACGTGCAGGAGCCGTTCGCGAAGCTCTTCACCCAGGGCATGGTGCTGAAGGACGGCGAGAAGATGTCCAAGTCGCGCGGCAACGTCGTCTCTCCGCAGGAGATCGTCGAGACGCACGGCGCGGACACCGCCCGGACCTACGTCCTCTTCATCGCCCCGCCCGACCAGAACGCGGACTGGGAGGAGAAGGGCGTCGACGGCGTGCACCGCTTCTTGTCCCGGCTGTGGCGGCTGTCCGCCGCCGCCGCGGACGGCCCCGGGGCGGGCGCCGAGCAGCCGGACGTCGAGTCGCTCGCCGAGGCGGACGTCGAGCTGCTGCGCAAGGCGCACTGGGCGATCGACAAGGTCACGAACGACATGGCGGGCCGCTTCAACTTCAACACGGCGATCGCCGCAGTGATGGAGCTGACGAACGACGTCTCCCGTGCGGTGAACGAGCGCGGGGACGCGGAGCCGCAGGCGGTGCGCTTCGCGCTGGCGACGGCCGCCTCGCTGCTGTTCCCGTTCGCGCCGCACGTGGCGACGGACGCCTACGCGAAGCTGACCGGGGATCGCCTGTGGGAGCAGCCGTGGCCCGCCGCCGACAGCGAGCTGCTGGAGCGCGACACGGTCGAGATCGTCTTCCAGGTCAACGGCAAGGTCCGCGACCGGGCGACGGTGCCGGCGGGCGCGTCCAAGGACGAGCTCGAGGCGCTGGCGCTCGCCTCGCCGAAGGTGGCGGCGTTCACGGACGGCAAGACGATCGCGAAGGTCATCGTGGTGCCGGGCAAGCTCGTCAACGTCGCGGTGCGCGGGTAGGAGCGATGCTGTCCGCGGCCCCGTCCGGGGGCCGCGGGAAGTCGTCGCAGAGCCCGGGTTGAAGGGGCACGGGAACGGGGTCCGCTGACGCGGGTGCGTCCGTAGCCTGGCCCGGGTGAGCGAGATCACCCGGCCCCAGTTCGCCGTCGCCGCGCTTGTGGTCGCGCTGCTGGCGTGGGCGGCGGGGCGGGCGCTGGTGCCCGCGGGAGCCGGGGCGGGGGATGGTGGCGTGAACGCGGGGTTGGCGGCGCCGGCGTCGGTGGCGGCC
>JAOPZU010000022.1 GCA_025963955.1 Solirubrobacterales bacterium | reverse complement strand
GACCGGGACCTCGCCGGCGACCAGGACGTCGCACGCCCCCGACCAGGCCAGCCGCTCGAGCGCCGCCCGCCCCGCCCCGGCCCGCGCGATCAGGTCCTGCACCGAGGTGAACGGCCCGCCCGCCGCCCGGGCGCGGGCGATCTCCGTGACCTCGTCCTCGCGGACGCCGAGGACGTACCCCAGGCCGATCCGCACCGCGCTCGCGAACGCAGACCCGGGCGGAGCCGGCTCCAGCGTGCAGCCCACGGCGCTTGCGTTGACGTCCGCGGGCAGCACGGTGATGCCGCGCCGCTGCGCCTCGTGCGTGAGCGCGTCGGGCGGGTAGAAGCCCATCGGCTGCTCGTCCAGCAGCGAGCACAGCAGCTCCGGCCCGTGGTGCACGCGCAGCCACGTCGACTGGTAGGCGAGCAGGCCGAACGCCGCCCCGTGGGCCTTCGGGAAGCCGAAGCCGGAGAAGCCGACGATCATCGAGTAGACCCGCTCGGCGATCTCGGTGCTCACGTCTTGCGTCATCCGGGCGCCTTCGACGAAGCGGTCGCGGTAGGCGTGCATCGCGGCCTGCGACCGCTTGCGACTCATCGCCCGCCGCAGGCCCTCCGCCTCCCCGGCGGTGAAACCCGCGAAGTGCATCGCGACCTCGATCACCTGGTCCTGGAAGATGATCGTCCCGAGCGTGTCCTTCAACACCGGCTCCAGCGCCGGATGCTCGTACGGGATCCGGTAGTGCGGATCCGCGCGGATCCGCTGGCGGCGCTCGATGTACGGGTTGACGGCGCCGCCCTGGATCGGGCCGGGACGGACGATCGCGACCTGGATCGTCAGGTCGTCCAGCGTCTCCGGGTGGGTCCGCAGCAGCGAGGCCATCTGCGCGCGGCTCTCGATCTGGAAGACGCCCGTGGTCTCCGCGCGCTGGATCGCCTCGTAGGTGGGCTTGTCGTCGTAGGGGATCCGCGAGAGGTCCACGCGCTCGCCGCTGGTGGTCGCGATCAGCTCCACGCAGCGCTCGACCGCCGAGAGCATCCCGAGCCCGAGCAGGTCGATCTTCAGGAACCCCGCGTCGGCACAGGAGTCCTTGTCCCACATGACCATCTGCCGTCCCTCCATCGCGGCCGGGACCACGGGACAGCAGTCCACGAGCGGCCGCGTCGCGACGATCATCCCGCCCGAGTGCTGGCTCAGGTGGCGGGGCAGGCCCTGCGCCTGCTTCGACAGCTCGACGAGCCAGTCCCATCGGCCGGCGACCTGCTCGTCGTCGCCCCCGGGCTGCAGCCGACCCTCCCCGAGCGCGGAGACCACGTCCTCCCCCACCTTCGCGGTGCCCCAGCCCTCCGAGGCGCGGGCCACCCGCTCGATCTCACCCTGGGGCAGTCCGAGCGCCTTGCCGAGCTCCCGGATCGCGCCGCGCGAGCGGTAGGTCGGGAACGCCGCGACCAGCGCGGAGTGCTCGTGGCCGTACTTCTCGTGGATGCGCGGGATGAGCACCGAGCGCACGTCCCTCGGGAAGTCGAGGTCGATGTCCGGCAGCGAGGTGATCTCCTCGTTGAGGAAGCGGCCGAGGAACAGCTCGTTGGCGACCGGATCCACGTGGGAGAGGCCCGTGAGATAGCAGACGATCGAGGAGACGCTCGAGCCGCGGCCGCGCCCCGGCGGCAACAGTCCACGGACGGTGTCGGGCCCGCGGACCTCCGCGGCGACGTCGCGCGCGAGCTCCAGCAGCTCGTGGTGGAGGATGAAGAAGCCGGAGAGGCCGAGCTTGCGGATGAGCTTCAGCTCCTGGTCCAGGCGGCCCGCGGCGCGCTCGCGCAGGTGCTGGGCCTTCGCGGCCTCCGTCCGGGGCCCACGGCCGGCCGGGTAGCGGCCGTCGAAGAGCGCGTGACAGACCGCGGCGAGCTTCGCGTCGGCCTGGTCGTCCTCCGCACCGGGGTAGCGGTACCCGAGGTCCTGCCCCAGGTCGAAGCGCAGCGTCTGGGCCAGCCGCTCGGTCTCGGCCACCGCCTCAGGGTGGTCGGCGAAGCGCGCGGCCATCGCGGCCGGCGTCGCCAGCACGTGCGCGTGGTTGCCGCGGCGCAGCGGCTCGGAGGCGTCGAGCGTCGTGTGCTCGCGGATCGCGACGAAGGCGTCCTGCAGCGGGGCGCGGGCCCGCGCGTGCGCGTGGACGTTGCCCGTCGCCACGCACCGCAGTTCGAGCCGTCGCGCCAGCGCCTCCAGCTCACGGTTGCGGGCGCGGTCGTGCCGGGCGAAGGGACGCTGCAGCTCCACCCGGAGGTCCGCCCCACCGTCGAAGGCCTCGCGCAGCACGCGCAGCCGCGCTTCGTCCCGGATGCCGCGGCGGGCGCAGCCGGTCAGGCAGACCAGGCCCTCCGCGTGCGTGGTGACCTCGGCGAGGGTCACGGACGGTGGCAGCTGGTCCCGTCGCCGGGAGGGGGTCTCCCGGGTGTGTGCGTGTGCCCGCGTGAGCAGGCGGCACAGGTTGCTCCAGCCCTGCGCGTCCCGGACGAGGAGCGTCAAATGGCTCAGGGCCGACGGATCCGCGTTCTCCGGGCGCACGTCGTCGGCCCGGACGCTGATCTCCGCGCCGTGGATCGCCCGCAGGCCGTGCGCTCCGGCCGCCTGGGCGAACTCCATCGATCCGGAGAGCGTGTCGTGGTCGGTCAGCGCCATCGCGGTGTGCCCCTGCTCGAGCGCGGCGAGGACGAGCTCGTCCGGAAGCGAGGCCCCGTCGAGGAACGAGAAGGCCGAATGGCAGTGGAGCTCGACGTACGACGACACGAACACATGTTCGCACCTGCGGCGGCGGATTTCAGAATCCTGCGGTTTGCGGGAGGAACGCCGGCGAGGCGCATTCACACGCGATCCAGGCAGTCCTGGCGCCGCTCCCAGGCCCCACCGGGCGGGCGCGTTCGCGCGTCGACGAGCGTCCCGCTGCTGCGCGTGAGCTCGAGGTCCCCGCCGGCGCCGGGACCGAGCCCGGCGGAGAGCTCGCCGCCGTAGACCCGCTCGCGGCCCGCATAGGTCGCGACGTCGATCCGCGCGTCCGCAGCGAAGGTCCGGCCGAGCGCGAGGGCTGCCCCCGCGAGATCGGCGGCGTGGCCGGGCACGAGGGCCCGCACCAGGCGCGAAGCCGTCGCGGCGTGGGCCGGGTCCGTCAGATCGAGGGTCGCGGTGAGCTGCGCGCTGAGGTCCCGGCTCCTGACGCGGCGCAGGGCGAGCCCGTCCCCGCCACGGTCCGAGCTCGTCCTGTTCGTTGCGTCGAGGCGGCCGGTGCCGCTCACCGCGAGCTCCGTCGGCCGTCCGTGCCGGTCGAGCGTGAGCGCGAGCCTCACCTCCAGCCCGGCGGTGAGACCGGCCATCCCCGCGAGGAGCTGCGCCCCGGCCTTCCCGTCGACCGCGAGGTAGATGGTGCCGCCGCCGTCCTTCACGTTCTGGCTGCCGCCGAGCGCCACGCCGGCCGCGGTCTCGACGTCGGCACCGAAAGGCCCGTCGACGTCCGCCGTCACCACGACCCGGCCGGACAGGATGCGGCTCGTCGGCTTCGGCAGGTCGGCGCCGCTGCCGACGTGGAGCAGCGCCTGCGCCGCCGTCAGCGGGATCCCCACCAGGGGCAGCGCGGCGCTCGTGCGCCCGACGATGACCTGGAGGAGGCGGTGCTGCAGCTTGTCGGCCGCGG
>JAOPZU010000020.1 GCA_025963955.1 Solirubrobacterales bacterium | reverse complement strand
GGTGCTCGCGGTCCCCGGGGTGCGCGCCCGCGTCGGCCGCGGCGACCCCTACCGCCGCTGACGCGCCGGGCGGTTCGGGACGTACCGGCCGAGCTCGAAGGCCCAGACCGTCGGGCCGTCGAGCAGGCCGAGGACCGCTCCGTCGCGGTCGCCGCGCCCGGCGGCCGCCAGGCCCGAGGCCGCGCGGGTCAGTCCCCAGCGCACGAGCCCCGGCCAGCGCCGTGGCGGGAACGACCCGGGGTGCTCGGCCTGCAGCCAGCCCGCGCCCGAGCCGTGACGCATGTGCTGGCGCAGGAGCTGCGCGACGTCCGTGCGGCTCGCGTGGCGGACGACGGCCTCCGGCCGGTCCTCGAGCGTCCAGCCCGCCGCGCGCAGGCGCCAGCAGAGGTCGGCGTCCCCGCCCGAGCGGACGCCCGCGCGAAAGCCGCCCACGGCGGCGAAGGCCTCACGACGGACGGCGGCATGGGCGGTCTTGGCGAAGGCCCAACGCCCGCGATGGAGGGTGCTCGCCTGTTTCATCGTCCCGTGGAGCTCGGCGAAGCGCGCGGCCACCGGGCCGCGTGGGCCGACCGGGTCGTCCTCCACGCCGCCGGCCAGCAGGCCCACGCTCGGCGCCGGCGCCGGCGCGAGCAGGCGGTCGAGCAGGTCGACCGGCGGGTGCACGTCGGCGTCGAGGAAGACGATCCACGGCGCGTGACCGCGGGCGGCGCCGGCGTTCCGGGCGAAGTAGGAGGTGCGCACCGCGTCCGCGCGCAGGACGTCCGGCTCCTCGACGCGCACGGCGCGGTTGTCGACGACGGTCAACGTGTCGCCCGGCCGGAGCGTGATCGCCCGCATCCGCAGGAGCACCGCCCGCAGTCCGGCGGACGAGGCGGCGACGGGCACGACGACGTCGGCGGCGGGGCGGACCGGCACGGAGTGCACGATACCCTCGGCCGCCATGGGACCCCCAAGCCACGTCCTCGGCCGCCGGGTCGTGGCGTTCATCGCCGACGCGGCCCTCCTCTGGTTCCTGCTGATCGGCATCTTCGTGCTCGTCTCCCACCACGGAAGCACCGAGGTGACGCTCGAGGGCGCGGCGCAGCTGAACCTCGACGTCAACGGCGACCGGTGGTACCTGGAGGGCGGGTCCGCGACCCTCTTCGGCGTGGCGGCGGCGGCCGTCTGGGTCGCCTACCTCGGCGTGCTCCCGGGGATCACGGGGTGGACCCTCGGCAAGCGCCTGACCGGCGTGCGCGTGGTTGGCGCGGACGGGTCGCCGCCCGGCCCGGGCCGCGGTGTGGTCCGCGCGTTCGCCTGGGTGGTGGACGGCTTCCCCTACTTCGCGCCGGGGCTGGTCGGCTTCGTCGTCGCGCTCAGCACCCAGCGCCGCCAGCGGGTCGGGGACCAGATCGGCGGGACGTTCGTCGTCCGTGCGGGGGCCGCACCCGAGGCCGAGGAGCGCGTCCTCGCGGGGGACGCGGCACCCGCCAGCGCCGCCGCCGGCTGGTACGCCGATCCGCGCGGCGAGGAGCGCCTGCGCTACTGGGACGGCTACAACTGGACCGCGCACACCGCCCCGTGAGGGGCGTCGTTTTTGCCCCCTACCCCGGGGCGGCGTCGTTTTTGCACCGCCCTGGGGGTGCAGAAACGACGCCGCGTCGGATGCGGTGGTCGGGCAGCCCGGTTCAGGCCGCGCGGACGGTCATCGGCATCCCGTTCCGCGGGGAGATCGTCGGCATCTGGCGGATGGACAGGTGGTATCCCGGGTCCAGCTGGAGGCGCCAGGAGCCGAGGATGCGGCGGGCGATGACGTCGACCTCCGCCTGCGCGAAACGCATGCCGATGCAGGTGCGCGAGCCGCCGCCGAAGGGGACGTAGGCGCCCTTCGGGATCGCCTCGCGGCGGCCGGGCGCGAAACGATCCGGGTCGAAGCGCGCCGGGTCCTCCCAGACGTCGGGGAGGTGGTGGCTCGCCCACGAGCAGTAGTTCACGGCGACGCCTCCGGGGACCCGCTGCCCGCACAGCTCGAAGGCCTCGATCGAGCGGCGCGGCCCGATCCACGCGGGCGGATACATGCGCAGCGTCTCGTCCAGCAGCCGGTCCATCGGCGCGGTCGCGTGGTGGGGCTGCCGGGCGAGCTCGTGGAACATGAAGGAGATCGTCGACGTCGTGGTGTCGTGACCCGCGAACAGCAGCGTCATGACCTCGTCGCGGATGTGCGTGCGGCTCAGCGTCGCGCCGTCCTCGTCGTGCGCGTCCAGGAGCAGGGAGAGGATGTCGGTGCCGCGCTCGCCGGTCGCGCGCCGCCGCTCGATCTCGCCGTGGATGAGGACGTCGAGGCGGGCGCGCGCCGCGCGCATCCGGGCCCACGGGGTGCCGGGGCCGCGCAGCGCCTGCAGCAGGTAGTCCTGGGCGTAGAACCCGAGCGCCTGCTCGAAATCGTGTGCGGCCTGGGGCGCGCTCTCGTTCCGCAGGCCGAACAGCGCGCGCATCGCGATGCGCAGCGCGAGCTCCCGCGTCCACTCGTAGAGGTCGATCCGGGCGCCGTCCCGCCACGGCGCGATCGCGAGCTCCACCTCCTCCTCGATCGCCCCGATCGACGCGGCGATCTGCTCCTTGTGGAAGGCGGGCAGCATGATCCGGCGTGAGCGACGGTGGAAGTCCCCGTCGATCGTCAGCAGACCGTCCCCGAGCAGCGGGAACAGGTCGGACATGTAGCCCTCGCGGTAGGAGAAGTTCCTCGCGTGCGACACGAGAACGTGGTGGTTGGCTTCGGGCCCGAGGACGAAGACCGTGTTCCCGTGGAGGATCCGCAGCGTGAAGACCGGGCCGTAGCGGGCGTAGGCCTCCAGCAGCACGGGCAACGGGTCCTTTGCGAAGCGCTGCGTGCGCGCCATGCTGAAGCGCGTCTCGCCGGGCGGGAACGGGACGGGCGAGCGTCGCTCGACCGCGATGTCGGCCCGGATCTTGACCAGCGGGTTGGTCGTGAGCGGCGGCGGGCCGGTGAGCGACGACATCGTAGGACCTCTCTGCCTCTGACCTGAATCCGTTTCAGGTTTGCGTCCCGGCAGCCTACCGCGTCTTGAAGGCGCGACCGGTCGTGCGGACACCCACCGGGCGGCGCGGCCCCATCGCGGCGGCCGTGTCATACTTCCGCTCCCGAGGCGGACGTCCGCTCTCACGGGGGCGTAGCTCAGTTGGTTAGAGCGCCGGCCTGTCACGCCGGAGGTCGCGGGTTCGAGTCCCGTCGCTCCCGCTCTTGAAAAGCCCTGCGATTGCGGGGCTTTTCGCGTTCTGCCGGGGGGCTTCTCGCGTTTTGTGGGGCCGAGATGAACGTGGCGTAGCCGGGGTTGGCGCGGCCATGGACCTCGGCGAGCGACCACCCGTCAGCGCGTGCGTCCTACACCGCGTCGCACCCGGCCGTGTGGACCTATCCGACGTGTCCGACCTGATCGTGGTCCTCGGGTGTGAGCCACGTCCGCGGCGCGAGAGGTCCGTCCGGGTCGGTGCCGGCGATCAAGCGACGGGGGAGACCCCCGGCCGCCTGAACCTAAACCCCTATATGTCGATCAAGTTTATTGACAAAGAGGGTGGGCGGCGTTACCGTCGCCCCGATGCAGCAGCTGCTTCTCACCTGCGGCTCCGGCCGATGTCTCCGGGCCACGAGCGTCGTCCCGCGCTGAATCGCCGTCGAGCCACGGCCGGGCGCCGACGTCCGACCGCCGTTCACGCCACAGGTCCCCCCGGACCCCCCGGCCGTTCCCTTCCCGTCACCGGTCCCCCTCGAGGAAACACCTCCGCATGAGCCTGCCCGAAGTCCACCTGCACCCCGAGACCGTCGCGCTCCACGGCGGCCAGTCGCCCGACCCCGCCACCAACGCGCGGGCGGTGCCGATCTATCAGACCGCGGCCTTCACCTTCGACGACACCGACCATGCCGCCGACCTCTTCGCGCTGAAGGTGCCCGGCAACATCTACAGCCGCATCATGAACCCGACCTGGGACGTGCTCGAGCAGCGGCTCACCCAGCTCGAGGGCGGCGTGGGAGCCGTGGTCACCGCGTCCGGGCAGGCGGCCGTCACCTACAGCGTGCTCAACCTCGCGCGGGCCGGCGACAACATCGTCTCCGTCTCCCAGCTGTACGGCGGGACCTACAACCTCTTTGCCCACACGCTGCCGCAGTACGGCATCGAGGTGCGCTGGGTCGACGCCGACGACCCCTCCGCCCTCGCGCAGCACGTCGACGAGCGCACGCGCCTGGTCTTCGGCGAGACGATCGGCAACCCGCGCCTCAACGTCCTGGACGTGGCGGCGTGGGCCGACGCCGCCCACGCGCACGGCCTGCCGCTCATCATCGACAACACCGTTGCGACGCCCATCGGCGCACGGGTGCTGGACCTCGGCGCCGACGTCGCCGTCCACTCGCTGACGAAGTTCATCGGCGGGCACGGCACCTCGATCGGCGGGGCCGTCATCGACGCCGGCCGCTTCGACTGGGCCGCCCACGCCGATCGCTTCCCCGGCCTGACGCAGCCGGACCCCAGCTACCACGGCGTGGTCTGGGCCGACGTCCTTGGCCCGGCAGCGTACGTCGGTCGCGTCCGCACCGTGCTGCTGCGCAATCTCGGGGCGGCGCTGTCGCCGTTCAACGCGTTCCTCTTCCTGCAGGGCGTCGAGACGCTGCCGCTGCGGATCGAGCGCCACAACCAGAACGCCGACGCGATCGCTCGCTGGCTGCAGGCGCACCCGGCCGTCGCGTGGGTCTCCTACCCGGGCCTGGAGGACGACCCCTACCACGCGGTGGCTCAGCGGGTGCTGCGCGGCGGAGGCGGGGCGCTGGTGACGTTCGGGGTCGAGGGCGGCCTGGAGGCCGGCAAGGCGTTCATCGAGGCGCTCGGCCTCTTCAGCCACCTCGCGAACATCGGCGACGCCAAGTCGCTCGCGATCCACAACGCCTCCACGACCCACTCCCAGCTCAACGAGCAGGAGCTCGCCGCAGCGGGCGTCACCCAGGACACCGTGCGGCTCTCGGTCGGCATTGAGCACATCCAGGACCTCATCGCCGACCTCGACCAGGCGCTGGCCGCCGCGCGGCGGCCGGTGGCCGCCTAGATCGGGCGACGGAGAGCGCGCCGTGCAGGGCACCGCCACCGCGACGGGTCAGCGGGCCGTCCTCTTCGCCGAGGACGACCCGCTGGTGCTCGCCTGCGGGCGGACGCTCGGCCCGGTCCACGTCGCGTACGAGACGCACGGCACCCTCGCGCCCGACGCGTCCAACGCCGTCCTCGTCTGCCACGCGCTCACCGGGGACGCGCACGCGATCGCACCGGACGGTTGGTGGCGCACGGTTGTCGGGCCCGGCCTGGCGGTCGACACCAACGAGTTCTTCGTCATCACCCCGAACCTCCTCGGCGGGTGCCAGGGAACCACCGGCCCCTCATCGGTCGATCCCGCCACGGGAGAACCCTACGGTCTCGGCTTCCCTCCACTGGCCGTCGGTGACCTCGTCGCAGTGCACCGGCGCCTGGTCGCGCACCTGGGGATCAGCCGTCTGCACGGCGCGATCGGCGGCTCGCTCGGCGGCATGCAGGTCCTCGAGTGGCTGCTTGCCTTCCCGGGCGAGATCGAACGCGCGGTGATGATCTGCGCCAGCCCGCGGCTGACGGCGCAGAACGTGGCCCTTTCGGCTGCGGCCCGGTCGGCGATCCTCGGCGATCCCGACTTCCGCGACGGGCGCTATCGCCAGGAGGGGACGCGGCCGGACGTCGGTCTCGCGACCGCACGGCGCCTCGCGCACGTCACCTACCTCTCCGAGCGCGGGATGGACCGCCGCTTCGACCGGTTGCCCGGGGACGGACCGCCGCCGCCGGCCGATGCGCGCGCCTGGCTCGCCTCGCGACACGCCGTCGAGCACTACCTCGACCACCAGGCCGAGGGGTTCCTCGGCCGCTTCGACGCGCTCAGCTACCTGTACCTCTCGCGGCTCATGGACGACTTCGACGCGTTCGCCCGGCCCGAGCGCCGCGTCGCCCCGGAGCTCGAGGCAACGGTGATCAGCTTCACATCAGACTGGCGCTTCGGCCCAGAGCACGGCGCCCGACTGGCCTCCGGCCTCCGGACCCATGGCGCCCGCCACGTCCGCCGCGCAGTCCTCACCAGCGACGCCGGCCACGACGCCTTCCTCCTCGACGTGCCCGGCTATCAAGAACTCGTCGCGGAGGCGCTCGGCTCTTGAGCGGCCGCTATCTCAGCCTCGGCGCAGCAGGTGCACCCTGATCCAGATGGCGTGCATGATCGCGTTGAACGCGAGGCCGGCGACGGTGAAGGTCCCGAAGGGGCGCTTGAGGCGCATCTCCTGGACGTTGACCACGGTGTCGAAGACCTCGCAGGCGTGGTTGATGAGGATCGTGTCGCGCTGGCGGACCGGGTCCTTCGCGGCCAGGGAGTGCAGGCCGATCGCGATGTCGCGGCTGCCGAGGAACGCGTTGAAGGCGCGCATGTCCTGGTTGTCGGCCGGGATCCCGAAGACCTTGGGCCAGATCCGCGGCTTGAAGAGAGCGACGATCCCGTACGCGATGCGCACGCCGCCGACGAACTGGATGGAGCGCGTGACCTTCGCGCCGGACTCGCTGGTGGACATGCCTGCGAACCTAACCGCGACCGACCGGCCGCGGTCGGCGCTCCCCTCGAAAGGACGCTCGAGACCGCTCCGCGGTGGTGTGCCAGGTCCTGGTGCGCACGACATCCTCGGCGGCGGCGCCGCGCTTGCAGCAAGATGCAGCGGTGGCGTCGATGAGCCCCGGATCCGCCGACATGCGCGCGCGCTTCTCCGCGGAGCCGCCGCGGACCGTGGAAGAGGCGCTGGCGCGCCTGGCTGCTCTGGACGCAGCCGATGCGGCGGTGGCCCACTCGGCGCTCGCGGTTCAGCGCGGCCGCTTCGAGGTGCCGTTGCGGGTGCACGAGGCGCTGGGGGAGCTGCGACGCGTGGCGACGTCGCCGGCCGAGCTGGTGGCCGCCGCGCCACGGCTGGTCTGCGAGGCGTGCGGGTTCTCGCGGTCGTTGATCTCGCGGGTGCACGGGAGCCGGTGGAAGCCGGACATGGTGTGGAGCGATCCGGCGGTCGTGGCGGATGACGTGCGTGCGTCGTTCGAGCGGTACGTGGAGCAGACGGAGATCCCGCTCGAGCACCTGCTGCTGGAGGCCGACCTCGCGCGGCGCCGGCGGCCGGCGCTCGTGGCAAGCCCGCTGGAGGACGAGCGGACCTTCAAGGGCATCATCGTCGCGTCCGAGACCGACGGGTACGTCGTCGCGCCGATCCTGCCGACGGGCAACGTCATCGGGTTCCTGCACGCCGACCGGCTCGGGCAGGGTCGCACGGTCGACGCCCACGACCGGGAGAACCTGTGGATGTTCGCCGAGCACTTCGGCCTGCTGTTCGAGCGGCTGGTCCTGGTCGGGCGCCTCGAACGGCAACGCGTGCAGCTGAAGGCGGCGCTGCGGGAGGCGGGCCGTCACATCGACGAGGCGTGCAGTGCGGAGATCGAGCTCGCGCGCGCCGAGCCCGTCGTCCCCGCGCGCGAGGGCGGGGAGACGCGGGCGTCGCCGCGCGCGCTCGCAGGCCTGTTGACCGCGCGGGAGACGGAGGTGCTCGAGCTGCTCGCGTCCGGGCGCTCCAACGGCGAGATCGCGCGGACGTTGGTGGTCTCGGAGGCGACGGTGAAGTCGCATCTGGCGCGGCTGCTGCGCAAGCTGGACGCGAGCAGCCGCGCGGAGGCGGTCGCGCGCTACCTCCATCTGGCGGAGGACCAGGGCGCGTGAGGGTCCCGCGCGCGGAGGTGCCGCCGGCCATGGCGGACCGCCTGACCGGCCTGGCGAGATCGGCGGCCGGACGGGCGCACCCGCCGCCGGTGCTGAGCGGCCTGGCCGACCCGGTGCCGCTACGCACCTGGCTCGCGGGCATCGGGACGCACGCGCGGGCCCGGCTCGCCGCCTGCGAGGAGTTCGACACGCAGGCGGAGGAGTGGCTGTCGACGGTGCTCGAGGTCCGCGATCTGCTCGTGTTGTGCGACGA